>JAKAHN010000010.1 GCA_021814895.1 bacterium | reverse complement strand
CTAGCTGTAACAATGCCGGTATCAAGACCAGCCGCCATCGTTATCGGCTTCATAATCGAACCCATTTCATAAACGCTTTCAACCAACGGATTCGAAAAAATTGAAACATTTTTTTCTGTTTGATAATAATTCGGATTGAATGTAGGATATGTGGCGGCTGCGTAAATTTCACCAGTTGTCGGATCCATTACAATTCCACCAGTCATCTTTGAACCCCATTTCTCATTAGTGTCTTTCAAAGCAGATTCAAGTGTTCTCTCAACAGACGGCTCTATAGTAGAAACAATATCAGCCGATAAATCTTCTCCACCTTGACTGATTTTTTTTGCATTTGAAAAAATTTCAACAAAAAAATTTTGTTGGGTCGCATTATTGTCGCGTTTCAAATTATCTTCATAATAACGCTCCAGCCCATAACGTCCATCCAATTTATTGCCGTTATAACCGACAAAACCAATAACATGAGCAGCTAAAGTGTCAGCTGGGTATATTCGCCATTGTTCCCGAATAACCAACACTCCGGGTAAATTCAACTTTTCAATTTTTCTTCCAACATCTTCAAAAACTTTATCAGTCAATTCTTCATAAGGGTCGTTTTTTTTACCCACTTTCAACAAAAAATCGGCTTGGTCAATATTTATCAAAGAGGATAAAGCTTTGTAAGTTTTTTCGGGATCAACAACCAAAGCCGGTTTGATGCTTATAGTATATCCAGATTTAATTGAAGCTGCAGACAATAAAGTCCTGTCTTTGTTTTGAAAATATATAGAACCGCGTTCAAAAAGAGCTCCAGTGGCGCTTAAAGACTGGTCTTCATCTTTTTGTCGATAACTTTCTCCGTGAATAATCTGTAAAAAATAAAGTCGGCCAGCGCAAATGACAGTTACGCCAATAAATACCAGGCTAATCAGGCCGACCTTAGTTTCAAAATTCCATTTCATTACCACTCATTGCGCTCCTAATTGGTTTAACTGTAACATATTTCACGCTTTTTGTTTCTTGAAAACCTTTCGTAGTAGCTAAAACTGGCGTGATATTTTTATTGATTAAAGAAAGTTTAGATTCTAAATTGGCAATTGATGCCGATTGAAGAGAAATCTTTTTTTCATAATTAGCCCGCTCGGCAGTGTTGAAAACGGTCAAAGTGGTCATTACCATATAAGACAACAGTAATAAGACGACTAAAACCGCCAGAACGGGAATAGCCAACAACAATTGACCGCTCCTTTGATATGAAGCCACACTAATTTGGCTATTTGATATTGTTTTGTAATTTTTTCGTTTCATCCCGTTAGAAATAAGGAATGCTCGTAACTTCAGAGCAGTTTCCTTTATATTTAATTTACGTAATGTTTACCATTTTTATAAATTTTTTAACTAAGCGTTCCTATTAGTGTTTGATTTTAGTAAGTTTAGGAATAATTTTTTATTTAACCAATTTTCAACAATTCTTAACTAGGCAATTTCTAACGGGACTTAAATTTTCTCTATTATTCTCAATTTGGCGCTTCGCGCTCTCGGGTTCAAAACGATCTCTTCTTCATCAGCTATAATCGGTTTTTTATTTATTAAAATCACTTGTCCTTGATTTGCCTTTTCCCTAAAAAATCTTTTTACTATCCGGTCTTCAAGACTATGGAAAGAAATTATCGCCAATCTGCTACCCTTTTTCAAAACACTTAAAGCTTTCGGCAGAACTTCTGTTAGAGCGCCCAGTTCATCATTGACCGCAATTCTGATGGCTTGAAACACCTTGGTCGCCGGATGAATTTTTCCTCTTCGCCCTATTGCCCCTTCAATAATTTTCGCCAATTCTCCACTCGTCTCAATCTTCTTCTTTGCTCGCCCTGAAATGATTGCATCAACAATTTTCCGCGCTCTTTTTTCCTCGCCATAATTTCTAAAAATCAATTCAAGGTTTTCTCTTTGCCAAAGATTAACAACATCGCGAGCGGTCAAAACATCTTCTGTCGGACTGTCATCAAGAGTCATAATCAATGGCTCATCTTTCATAAAAGAAAATCCTCTTCCTGAATCCGCAATCTGGTCTGAAGAAAATCCCAAATCAAGAATTATTCCGTCAACTTCGCCAATGCCATTATCTTTCAAAACCTTATCCAGATTTCGAAAATTTCCTTTTTGCAAAATCAATTTGCCGGCAATCGGCCCCAACAAATTTTCCACCTTTTTTAGAGCAATACTATCTTGGTCTATGCCGACTATCGTAATTTTCCCGCCTGCATTATTTGCTATAGCTTCGCTGTGCCCTCCGCCTCCCAGTGTCCCGTCAAGCAACACTCCGCCAGCGGGAATTCTGATATTCGCTACAACTTCTTTTAAAAGAACCGGTTTATGCATAGTTTATAAGTTATAAAGTTTCGCTCGATTACTCGCTCTAAGTTTTTAAGTCTCCTAAAACATTCTTAATTTTTAACTTATCAACTTATAAACTTCAAAACTTATAAACTATTAAAGTATTCCAACACTGCCCAATTTCTCTGCCAACGTATCGGCCTTTTTCTCAATAACTTCGCGATATTCCTTCCACGATTTCTCGTTCCAAAGCTCAAGCCTGTTTTGAATGCCGACAACGGCAACCTTATCGAAAAGTCCGGCTAATTTTTTCAAAAAATCTGGAATCAGCACTCGGCCAATGGAGTCAATCTCGGCATCAACGGCGCCACCAAACATTCGGCGATTAAAACCGCGATTATCAGATTGAAGCATACTACTCTCGCCTCCGGTCAATCGGCTGGCAATGCCCTGCCACTCTTTAACCGCGAACACAAATAAACATCCATCAAGCCCTGGCGTAATCACAACTTTTTTTCCTAGTTCAGCTCTAAACTTTGCCGGCAAAGACAGTCGGTTCTTATCGTCCAAAGCATGAATGTGTTCGCCTATCAACATTGGAAAAGTTTTAAGTTAAAAAGTTTATAAGTTTTTAAGTTTAGAAACGAAAGTTCGCAGAACTTTTTCGCGTTGTCTTACCGTAATTTTTGAAATAAAAAGAGTTAGATAATAATTTTTATTACCCATCTTAACTTTGTAAATTTTCTTGGAAATTCTCATTTGTTATAAATTAACTGTTAATTAGTTATTAGTTTCCCATAATTTCCCACTTATTACCAATAATATAACACTTAACCCCACTTCTATGATACTTCAAAAAAGCCCGAAAAGTGGATAACTTGTGGACAACAAAAAAACTCCTCCCGTTTGACTTGGAAAAGAGTTTTTAAAATAAAGCTTTAATTATCCCTATTCTTGAATCATTATTCTAGTTTTCCCCTTTTGGTCGGAGAGTTGGAAATAAAATCACTTCCCTAATATTTTTTTGATTGGTTAGAAGCATTACAAGGCGGTCAATGCCAATACCGACTCCTCCGGCCGGAGGCATACCGTGTTCAAGCGCTTCCAAAAATGTTTTATCAGTTTTTTGCGCTTCTTTGTCGCCGGCCGAACGCTGTTTTTCCTGTTCAGCGAATCTTTCCGCTTGATCTATAGGATCGTTCAGTTCAGAAAAAGCTTTGACAATTTCCATACCGCCAACTACCAACTGAAAAGCATCTATCAATTCCGGTCTGCCTTCAACTCTCTTTGCCAAAGGAAACATGTTGGCCGGATAATCTATAATAAATGTAGGAGAAATCAGTTTTGGCCGGCAAGTTTTTTTATAAATGGCATCCATAATCTTTTCTCGGCCATCTCCAGATTCGACTTTGACGCCGAATCTCGTTGCCGACAATGCCAAATCGTCTCTTGAAGCGCTTTCCGGATTTGGAAGCAAGGCAAGACGTTTCAACATATCGTAATAAGAAATTACAGTAAACGGCTCTTTTGTGTCTATTTGTTCTCCGTCAAATTCAAAACTTGTTCCACCGAAAACTTTTTCCACAATGTCGCGAATTAATTTTTCCACAAAAACCCGTTGTTTGCTCGCGTCGCTGTAAGCTTCATACCATTCAACCATTGTAAATTCAGGATTGTGCGTAACGTCAATCCCTTCATTTCTGAAATCTCGGCCAATTTCGTAAACTTTCGGCAATCCGCCTATCAATAATTTTTTCAAATCCAATTCTTTGGCAATACGCAAAAACAAATCAACATCAAGACTGTTGTGATGGGTTTTAAACGGCTCGGCATTTGTCCCGCCGGCAATCCCTTGAAGCATTGAGGTTTCAACTTCAATAAAATCATGACTGTCAAGAAACTTGCGAATTTCTTTGACGATAACTGATCGTGTTAAAAATCTTTTTTTGACTTCCGGCGAAGCGATAAGGTCTAAATATCTTTTTCTGAAACGTTCTTCCACATCCGACAAACCGTGCCATTTTTCCGGAAGCGGTAAAAGAGATTTGGAAAGCATCTTCCATTTTTTGGCAAGTAAAGTTTTTGCTCCGCGCTTGCTGACAAATAATGAGCCGGAAAATTCTACAAAATCTCCAACATCGGACACTTCAGTAAAAAAATTGAATTCATCTTCGCCAACCTCGTCTTTCTTTACCAAAACCTGAAAGGTTGCCGTGCCGTCATCTAAATCGCAAAAAGCAAGACCGCCCTGCACCCGGGCAGCCATTATTCTGCCGGCAATATTTACCGACTTCTTTTTTTCAAGAGAAGAAAATTTTTCCACAACTTCGACTAAATCAAGATTGCGTTCTGAAACAACAGGATACGCATTTATCCCCTTCTCTTTTAACTTAAAAAGTTTTTGAATTCTATTTTGTCTAAGTTCTTCAAGAGAAGACATATATTTTTATTATTCAACGCTGACAATCTGATACCAAACGATTCCTTTTAACGTCTTGATTGAAATCCTTTCGCCTTTCTTCTTTCCGGAAACAGCCAATCCTAAAGGCGAAGCCGAAGATATTTTATTTTGAGCAAGATCAACCTCTTCCGAACCGACAATCGTATACGCCACTTTGTCTCTGCTTGGCTCTTTTTCCAAAACTATTTTTGAGCCGATTTCCACCTTATCGCCATGACCACGTTTTTCCGGGACTATTACCGACATTTTAATGATACCTTCAAGCTTAGCGATTCTATCTTCAAGTTCAGCCTGCATCGCTCGCGCCTCGTGATATTCGGCATTTTCAGAAAGATCGCCCAAAGACTTCGCATACTCCAAATTTTCTGCCACTTCTTTTCGCTTTTCGCTTTTCAACACCTCTAATTCTTTGACTAATGAATCATACTTCTCTTTCGTAAGATATTGTTGTTCTGTACCAGGCATAATTTTATTATAAATTTTAATTGCCCCTATGATAGCGTTTTTTTGCCTTTTGGTCAAATTGATTTCAAACTAACCACTCATAACCACCGAACCGGAAAGTGAACAGTATTTGTCTGAAAACACGCTTCTTAACACCTGAAATAATGTCTTTTCTTTCTAAAATTTCCTAGCGCCTAGAGCCTAAAGCTTAGTGCCTAAACTTATGACTTCAGCAACTCCGGCGCGTTTACACTCGCCCATTCAAGAAATTGGCGCATTACATAAAGAGCACCGACCGTGTTATCACGCGGACCTTTTTCCATCATTACCGCAAAAGCGTAGTGCGGTTTGTCATACGGGAAAAAACCAATAACCCAAGAATTTACTCTGGCTTTTGATATGCCGACTTCCGCCGTGCCAGTTTTAGCTGCTACTGCCACTTGCGGAACATTCAAACCTGAAGCCGTACCGTCAATTACCCCCTGTCTCATTCCCTCTTCCACAACTTTAAAATAATCCGCCGGTATTCCGGTATCAACTTTTTTTATCGGCTCGGAACCGTCTTGAAAAATAACCGTCGGCTCAACGATCTTCCCGCCATTGGCGATAGCGCTCACCGCTCGCACAACTTGAATCGGTGTCACCTGAAGTCCATACTGACCAATTGACATATTATAAGTGTCTCCTACCCGCCACGGGTCGCCTGGAAAATTCTTTTCTTTCCAATCTTGATCCGGAATCACGCCATTTTCGCCAAAAAGATAAGGATCGTCAATAGAAGAACCAAAACCGAAAAGTTTCAAATATTTTTTGATTTTTTCAATACCCAACCCGATCTGTTTTTCAAAACCACCGCCAATTTCATAAAAATAAACATCAGAAGAAACCGCGATAGCTTTGCGCATATCAACCGGCCCGTTATTTCGCCAATCGTTAAAAACCGAATTTTTCGTCGGGTCATATTCGTTCGGAATGGAAATATAGCCGTGGGTCTCAAGAACTTTATCAGGAGAAATTATTTTTTCATTCAAAGCTCCGAGAGCGACAAATGGTTTTACAATTGAACCGGGCGCGTAAAGTCCGTTTATTGGTCGATCCAAATACGGCTTACGAGAATCTTCGGCATAATTTTTTAAAACGGTTGCATTTTTCCCATCAGTTAAAATTTGCGGATTATATTCAGGAAAACTTGTTAAAACCAGCAACTCGCCGGTATTAATATCCATTAGAGCCGAAGCGCCGCCGGAAAACCCTCTTTGAGAGGCGGTCTGTTCCATAAAACCGTAAAAAGCTTTTGTAAATCTGGTATCAAACGAAAGTTTCAGATTTTTACCGTCTTCTGGATTATTAAACAAACCTTCCGACTGAATTTTATTATGAGCGTCAACTTCAACAATTTTCACCCCATTTGTTCCGCTTAAAACGTTGTTGTAAGATTTTTCAATCCCGTCTCTGCCTTCCACTTCCGTTTGATAATAGAAACCGGAACTATCCACCTTCGGATATTTCACAAAACCGATAGCATTGCCGATACCGGTGATATTATCGTAAACCCTCGGCTTGTAACCGAGCGTTTCATCTTTAGTGTCATCATTTTTTGCGATAAGCGCGCCGTTTCTGTCAAAAATTTTACCGCGCTCTGGAAATATTGTGGCAAAACGCAAACGATTATTTTCACTTCTGGTCGCATAAGAATTATAATTTTTCACTTCAAGAACCCAGAGCTTACCGGCAAAAACTATTAAGACAATCAGGGCAAAGATGCCGATACCATATCCGGACTTACTGCTCATAGACCTTTCAATATTACCCTCAAGTTGACTGCGGTTGAATCTTGGAATATTTGTCGAGTCAAGGAAAATCTCGTCCGGATCGATTTCGCTTTTTCCAATTCTTTTATTTTTAAAAATTCTCCTTAGACGCATTTTATATCCGTGTTTTTTAAATTTTAATATACGAGCGTATTTTACTCAAAGTAAAAAAGAGTGCTATGGCACACAACGAAAAAAAGAACGGCATCGATTCAAAAACACCATTCCACTCTACCGTGTCAATCCACAACCCGACAAAGAAAAGTTCGTAATAATTTTTAAAAATCAGCTGACCGATAAGAGCGACAGGAAAAGAAATCCACCAAGGCGTAAAAACCATCAACACTAAAACCAAAAAATCAAAAAGTATTCTTAATATATTATTTTTTTTCATTGCGAACAATGTCAACCATACCAATCTCATAAATATTAACAGGACTCTGAATAATCAAATTTTCATACTGGTCGCTTCCGGACTGCTCAACGTTTGTAATATTGCCAAAAATATACTCGGGATGCTCTGACAATCTGACATCCTGTCCGATAATTTCTTTATTTATGTTAGCCAATCTCGCCTTATACGCCCCAAAACCCGCGCCTTGTCCATTTGCTGGAATTCGACCTTCCCCGATGAAAAGCGATGCCGATTCTCCTTGACTGCCATATAACTTTACAATTGAACGATTTTCAGAAACTTCCAAAATCTTTCCGATAATATAATTACCTACCAAAACCAAATCGCCGGTTTGCACGCCATAATTACTGCCGAAATCAATAGCAATCGTGCCATAAGGAATAGCCGGTGGTTTGCCTATAACTAAAGCCGAACCGATTTCATTTTTTGTCAAAATCCCTTTTCGCCCCAACGTATTTTCCAAATCAGCAATCGTCTGTTTTAAACTGGCAATCGTAGTTGAAGCATAAGCTGTAAAAACGGCGTTTTGATTGCTCAAGCTTCTGTTTTCTTCAACCAATTTTGCCTTATCTAAAAATATGGAAAAAATATTTTCCGTGCCATTAAAGATAGTTTGCTTAACCAAATGAAAAGACAAAGAAACCGACTGCATAGTTCGTATCACAGAAAAGGGCTTCCAAATAACAAATAAAAAAATAAAGACCGCAAAAATAATCACAACAACATTTCTGCCTGAAAAAAAACTTTTAAAATTTTTAGTTTGTCGGCGGTAAAGCATTGTCGTGTTCAATTAAAATCTCATAGAATCTTTTTAGATCTTCAAGAATTATACCGGTACCGCGGGCAACGGCAGAGAGAGGATCTTCGGCTACATAAACCGGAGTTTTTAATTGTTCTGACAATACTTCGGCAAGACCTTTGATAAGAGCGCCTCCGCCTGAGAGATATATCCCTCTGTGCATAATGTCAGAAATCAGTTCTGGAGGAGTGGTTTCAATCACTTCGGTGGCTGATTCTATAATCATATTGATTGATTGGGCTATCGCCTCTCTAATATCGCTGTCGGTAACAATAACCTCTCTTGGCAAACCGGTAACCAAATCCCGGCCTCTAACCGAAGCTTCTAATGGTATTTTTTCTCCATTTACGGAACCGATTGCGATTTTAAGATTTTCCGCTGTTTTCTCGCCAATCAAAATTTTAAACTCATTTCTGATATAAGAAACGATGTCGTTATTTAATCTATCGCCCGCAATCTTTAGAGTTTTTGAACGAACGATACCGCCAAGAGAAATGACAGCAATGTCGGTCGTCCCTCCGCCAATGTCTATAATCATATTGCCGACCGGTTCATGAACAGGAAGACGAATGCCGATAGCGGCCGCCAAAGGCTGTTCAACTATCAAAACTTCCCGCGCCCCGTTATTTTTTGTCGCGTCTCGAACAGCCCGAGCTTCAACGTTTGTGATGCCGCAAGGAATCCCCACCAAAACTCTCGGTCCAACAATTTTTTTTGCTCCCTCTTCCGCCCTGCGAATAAGATGAGCGATCATTTCCTCGGTAACTTCAAAATCGGAAATAACTCCGCCGACGAGAGGTCTGGTGGCAACGATATGACTCGGCGTCCGGCCGAGCATATTTTTTGCCTCATTTCCAACAGCCACAACCTGACCAGTCTTTTGATTGACCGCAACAACCGACGGTTCATTTATTATTATGCCTTTGCCGCGAACATAGACCAAGGTGTTAGCCGTGCCAAGATCAATGCCAATATCGCTAGAAATCCACCGTCTTATTTTTTCCAATTGCTCTTTCATAATTGCATTGTATCATAACGCAAAAAGCCATAAAGTCTACCGCCGGATTATATCAAACAAAACAAGCCTTCATACAATATTCGTATGAAAAACCTACCTACTGCAGGTATTAAAATTACAGATTAGTTTTTTGACAAAAAATCAAAACTTTATCTCTTGAAATTTTTTCTGATTCAACACTAGCGCGTTTTTTTACTTCAACGATATTTTCGGCAATAGTTTTTTCACTTATAATCATTCTCACCGGAATGCCTATCAAATCCGAATCGGCAAATTTTTCTCCAGTGGTCGCTTCCCGGTCGTCCCACAGAACTTCAATACCAGCACTCAGAAACTCCTGATAGAGTTTTTCCGCTTCATTTTTTACTGTCGGATTTTTCTTTGGATTGATTTCAATCAAATGAACAAAAAACGGCGCAACCTCTTTCGGCCAGACAATACCTTTTTCATCTGCTTTTAATTCTACAATCGCGCCCATAACCCTGCCCGGACCAATACCATAACTCCCCATCCATACCGGCTTGCTTTCACCTTTTTCATCTTTATATGTTAAAGCCAGAGCGTCGGAAAAACGCGTACCCAAATTAAAAATATTTCCAACTTCTACGGCTTTCATCTCAACAAGTTCCTCTCGTTTTAATCCGAGGTCCTTCAATACTTCCTCGTTCAACACTTCTTTATTGACTGCAAATTTCTTGGCCTTATTTATGTAGATAATATCTTCTCCAGCATCAGTCACAGTTTGAAACTCGTTAGAATATTTTGAAAATAAACCTCCACTGGCAAAAGTAACAAATGTTTGTGCGCCAATACCCAGCTTATCAAATATCTTTACATACGCCTTTTTTAGTTTTTCGTAATAAGAGTCTTGTTCGTTTTTATCTTTGCAAAAAGTATATAAATCTTTCATCAGAAACTCTCTGCCTCGCATTATGCCGGATTTCGCTCGGATTTCATTGCGAAACTTTGTTTGAAACTGATACACGGCAACGGGTAAATCACGGAATGATGAAATATGGTCTTTCATTAAATTGGTAAGCGGTTCCTCGTGAGTAAAGCCGAGACCTGTTTCGGCGCCATTTTGAAATTTTGTCTTAAACCAGATATCAACCTTATCATCATCCCAACGGTCGCTTTTTTTCCAAATATCTTTGCTCTGAAGCGAAGACAGGGATAATTCCTGTCCGCCAACCGCATTCATCTCTTGGCGAATAACTGCCACGATTTTATTCAACACCCGCAGACCAAGAGGCAGATAATCATAAACACCGGCCATTTCTTTATTTATAAATCCTCCTCTTATCAAAAGTTGCGCGTTTTTTGACACTTCGTCAGACGGCGCCTCTTTTCTGGTTTTTGAAAATAATTGCGATTGTCTCATATTTTTATCACTAATAATTTATCGGCTATTTTATCAGCTTTATAATATCTTTATAAGTGATTACCGCCATTAAAAAAAGCAGGAAAACAAAACCTATTTGATTGGCCCGCATCGCAAATTTCGGATTCAGCGGTTTTCTGATAATCGCCTCAATACCGAGAAAAAACAGTCGTCCGCCGTCAAGAGCCGGAAAGGGCACGACATTTATAACCGCCAGGTTGATTGAGATAATGACTGTCAAAAACAAAAGACTCAAAAAACCGACCTTTTCGGCATCTCCAACCATAATAGCCATTCCGACAGGACCGGTTAATGACGAAAAATGAGCTTGGCCGACAAAAACATCATGGAGCAGACCGATAATGCCGACCGCTACCGATTTTGTCAGACTAACGGTCGCCACAATTCCAGCAATAATAGATTTCGGAAAATTTAATTTCAGAATGCCGGCGTCTTCCATAGAAATACCGATTCCTCGCCCGCCGGCAACTACTCCGTCTTTGATAGTCACGTCAGCTATAATTGCAACCGGAGATTTTGGCCGGGCCAGATTTAACTCAACAATACTGCCGGCAGGCAAAGAAGATATGAATGATTTGGCAGATTGACCGTTCAATTCTGAAGCGGTCGTTTCCTTGTTTTTCAAAGATAAGATTTGATCACCGGGCTTTATGCCGGCAATTTCCGCCGGTGATCCCGGCAATACGTTCGTGATAATGAGTTTTTGATCTTTAATTTCGTTTGTAAACGGACCGCCCGGCGACGTCGGCAAACCGACCATAAATCCTATTGATAGCAAAAACCAAGCGAAAATTAAATTGCCCATAACCCCCGAAAATAGAAGGATGGCTTGTTTCCATTTGGCAATGTCGCTTATTTTTTTGCCGACTTTTTTCTCGCCGACAAATTCTTTTTTTTCTTCTTCGTTATTACTGTCCTCGCCATATATTTTTACGTAACCGCCAATCGGCACCGCGTTTATCGCATAAACAGTTTCGCCCATCTTTTTTGAAAAATCTTCTTTATTATTAAAATCAACTAAGTGCTGCTGCAATTTTGGATGGATGATTGATAACGGTTTTCTTATTAATACACGAACTGTCTTATAATCTTTATCTTT
>JAKAHN010000152.1 GCA_021814895.1 bacterium | reverse complement strand
GCGCAAGGCGGCCTGACCGGCAACTCCGGCTTGGGCGCAAACTGTCTCTTCCACATCTCTAGGCTTCATTGCCTCGCCAGCAATACTACTTTTACTGATAGCCCAAAGAGGTTCATAAGCGATGATTAAATCTGATAAAAAACCCTTCTTTACACCAGATAAAGACCCGGTCAGCTGTATTTTTAAAAATTCCAAATAATCCCCGCTCTGATCTCGGCTTTTTTCGCCAATGCAAATTATTGTCTGAAGACCAGCTGAAAGAGCAGCATTCGTTTTCTTTGCCACAATTTCATCCGTTTCGCCTAAATTACGTCTATCTGAATGACCAACAATCGTGAAAGTTGCTCCAGATTGGCGAACCATCTCAGAAGACAGTTCCCCGGTATAAGTGCCGGATGGCAACCAAAAAACATTTTGAACGCCGGAATAAATTTTTTTCTCCGGCTTAATTAAATTCAAATAAATTGCCGGAGGGCAAATAACCGCTTCAGTTCTCTTTAATTCTTTGACTGTCTTTTTCGTAGTTCGAATTATTCTTTTTGCCTCTTCCGGAGAAATTGGGTTCATTTTCCAATTTGCCACCACCAAATGTTTCTTGTTTTTCATAATTACTATTATATAACTACTCGCCTCCAATTGAAATTGTGGCTTAATTCAACTAAAGATGTGGGGGTTAGATACTGAGTATCTTAAAATTTTGCATTGTCATTTTTAATTTTGATATTTTAATTTTGCATTTTCTTAAGAAATCGCCCCCATCATGGTATACATCGGGGTTAGCATCGCGTAAGCGAAAAAGCCGACTGCCGCTCCTATGACAATCATAATCAAAGGTTCAATAATTGTGGAAAAATCTTTGGTCTTCTGATCAACTTCGTTCTCATAAAAAATACCGACCTCAAGAAGCATTTTTGATAAATTGCCCGTTTCCTCCCCGGCTGAAACCATTTCAACGAAAAATACCGGGTAAATTTTTTCATTTTCAGAAAATGTTGTGGATAACAAAGCGCCTTTTTGGATAGCTTCGCAAGCTTTTTCCAAAACATCTTTAAAGTAAACATTCTGGACGACATCCTCGGTAATTTTCAAAGCTTCAACCACATTAACGCCAGACGAAAGAAGCGAAGCTAATGTTCGCGCCGCTCTGGCTGAATTGGTTTCAATAACCATTAGCCCGATTATCGGGAGTTTCATAAAGAAAAGGTCAAAAAAACGTCTGCCCGATTTGGTTTTTGAAATGTAAAACAATGTCGACAATAAAATAAAAATCCCGCCGATTGCCACCAGGTAATGATCTTTTAGAAAATTGCTCAAAAAAATAATAAGTTGGGTGCTCCAAGGCAAATCGATATTCAGGCCTCTAAAATTGTCGATTAATTTCGGCACAACAAAAATAAACATCAGGATACCGATAAGAATTATCAGGCAGATTATAACTGCCGGATACATAAGCGCTCCGCGTAATTTATTTCTGATGTAGTAAATCCTTTCCAATTGACCGCCGACAGTATTTAAAGCTTCTGATAAACCTCCAGACTCTTCGCCCGCCTTAACCATTGAGACAAATAGCGATGGAAAAACCGCCGGAAACGAGGCCAGACTTTCAGATAAAGACTTGCCTGTTTTAATCTGTTCGTTCAGCTCATTCAAAATTTTCTTCATCGCCTTATTATTCATCTGTCGTTCAATGACAGAAAGAGCTCTGGACAAAGGCAGTCCGGCAGAAATCATCGCCGAAAGATTTTTGGCAAATATAATCTTTTGATGAATTGGGACCGAACCGGTAGTGAATCGTGAGAAAAATTTCCGCCATTGCCAACTCCTTTTTGAGGGGATTTCCCCTTCGGCCGAAAGTAATGTCGCCCCTTCCTTTTTTAGTTCATCAAATAAGACAAACTTATCAGTCGCTTCACGACTATCTTCAAAGACTTCCCCGTTCGTTTTTTGAGCCTTAAAATTAAATTTCATTTTTAAAGTCGCGTATTACAATCCGCCTATTGTTTTACTTTTAATCGGTTTAGGGGGAGATTTTCAATTTCAGTAATAACGGGCTTAAATTAAAAATCTATTCTGAAATAACACGAAGCACTTCCTCAATGGTAGTTAATCCTTGAACCGCTTTAAAAATACCGTCCTCGATCATTGTAAGCATACCTTCTTTTCTGGCTTGAACTTCAACGTCATGAGCGGTTGCTCCATGAATAATTATCTCTCTTATTGTTGGCGTGACTTTCAAAACTTCGTATATTCCGACCCTGCCTTTATAACCATCTTTTGATTCTTCAGCCGGTTTGGGATGATAAAAAGGAATTTTTTCCCAAACCGCGTCTTTCGGCACAACTTTTTCCTCCTTAAGGGTGTTTAAAACTTTTGTTAAGTCTACGGTTTTTTGGAGCGTTTCAATGCCGGCCTTAGACAAAAAGTATTTTTCTTTGCCCACCAATTTTCGGACCAAACGTTGAGCAATAATAATATTAACCGTCGTAACAATAAGAAACGGCTCAACTTTCATATCTATAAGACGAGGCAAAGCGCCGGAAGCCGAATTGGTATGGAGAGTTGAAAGCACTAAATGACCGGTCAAAGAAGCATTGATGGCAAGCGATGCCGTTTCT
>JAKAHN010000151.1 GCA_021814895.1 bacterium | reverse complement strand
GTTTTACGTAGGATATTTTTTCGAGCAAAGTTTTTTCCTGGTCTTCAAACAGCGTTTCCCTGATATCGTCCACTTTTTCTTCTACGTGGTGGAGCTGTCTCATTGAATAAAGAAGACAGGATTCTATCAAATAATAAAGAAGTCTGGCAGTATCGCCCCCAAGAAGCCGGTCTTTATAACTGGGGTTGTCTTCAATTTTTTCTTCAAGCATTTCAATCGGTTCCAGCTGTTCATAGCTGATGGAAATCACGGTATTTTTGGTGATTAAAAAATCCATTTCGCCTCTGCGGGAAACTCTTCCTTGAGCTTCGTATACGGGCAAATGAAGAACGACAAACATATAATTTCCGTATATCTCAACTTTGGAACGGGCCGATGGCGATCCCAACTCTTCTATAATAACCGGATGTATTTCAAACTCTTTTTTAAGAGCGGTTAATTCTTTATCGCTTGGGCTGACAAGATTTATCCAGTTGACCTTGCCTTTTTTTATAATCATTTTTGTGTCTGATATTAATTATGTATTAATTCAGTATATCAAATTTATGTTTACTGTGTAATGTTTATTTGGCCAACCAAAAAAATAAAGAAGGGGAACAAACTATTGAACGTAGTGTCAAGTAACTCACGATCGTGAGTTACTTGACAAAGATTCGGCGGGTGATAGAATACCGGCCATATGAGAGGCGAACGAATGTTTAAAATATTGTCGGCTCTTGAAAACAGCAAGGAGGCTGCAATTGACGTATTGGGGTCTTATTTGATTGCCGGCATATCACACAATCCGACAAAATCAATGTCAGCTGCCGGACAATTTTTGGATTCAAGAAAAGGCAAAAAAACAACTCAGCATGAAAAGCGCGAACAAACCAGAAGATTCTATTCTATGGTCAGATATCTTGAAGAAGATGGATTGGTTAGAAAAGAATATATTGCCGGGATGACAAATGTTTCTATTACCGAAAAAGGCAAGAAAAAATTAGAAATACTTAGAACGTCTTACAGCGTGTGGCTACCATCGTCTAAATACCAAAATGATATGGACGATAAAAAAACTTCCGATAATGTAGCCTCTATAGTAACCTTTGATATTCCGGAAAAAGAAAGGGCTAAGCGGGATTGGCTTAGATGCGCGTTGAATAATATGGATTTTGATATGGTTCATAAAAGCGTATGGATGGGCACCGGTCAGATTCCGGTTCGATTTCTTGAGGACCTTAGAGATATGAAAATGGGGGATTATATAGAGATTTTTGCTATCACTAAAATGGGTTCGCTTAAAAAAATCAATATGAAATAGTCGGATTTGAAAAATAATGAGTCTGTCAAGCAACTCACGATCGTGAGTTACTTGACAAAGGAAGTGTGTTATATAAAATATCCTAAAAACAAATTTCAATAAAAAATAAAAAACTTTTATATGGAAGAAAAACAAGAAGTTCAACAAAATCAAGGCACTGACGGTCAATCTTCCGCCGATGCCCAATCTTCTGCGGTCGGAGGGCTATCGGATATGGAAAAACTCCAGAAAGAAAAAGACGATTATCTTGATGGTTGGAAGCGAGCTAAGGCTGATTTTATAAATTACAAGAAAGATGAGACAAAACGTTTTGAGACCGTTCTCAAATATGCCAACGAAACGATAATCCGTGAATTAATTGGGGTATTGGATAGTTTCGATTTAGCCATTCAGTCTCTCGGAGCTGATGAAAAGACGGAAAAAGGAATTTTTCTTATTCGAACTCAGCTGGAAGATGTGCTTAAACGTTATGGATTGGAAAGAATTTCGGTTTCGGTTGGCCAAAAATTCGACCCCAGCATTCATGATGCAATAGCTGTTGAGGAATCCGATAAGCCTTCGGGAACGGTTGTGGATGAGGTGGAAAAGGGGTATATGATGAACGGAAAATTAATTCGGGCAGCAAGAGTGAAAGTTTCTAAGTAGGAACTCTCACAAATCCTAAATACTAAATTCTGAATTCTAAACAAATTCAAATAGCCAGAATTCAAAGGTTTAAAACATTGGAATTTATAATTTTGATATTGTTTAGGGTTTAGAAATTAGAATTTAGAGTTTATTTAATATTTAAAATAATTATTTTAAAACAATATGGCAAAAATATTAGGTATCGATTTGGGGACAACTAATTCGGCGATGGCGATTGTTGAGGGCGGAGAGCCAAAGGTTTTGGAAAACGCGGAGGGAGCAAGAACTACTCCTTCGGTAGTGGCCGTCAGTAAATCGGGAGAGCGCCTTGCTGGGATGCTCGCCAAACGTCAGGCTGTTGTTAATCCAAAAAATACGATTTTTTCGGTCAAGCGTCTTGTTGGGCGTAAGTTCAGCGATGTCGAAGTACAAAGGGACATAAAATGGCTGCCCTACGAATTGAAAGAATCTTCAACTGGAGGAGTAGAGGTTAAAATGGGAGACAGGGAATATAAACCAGAAGAAATATCGGCAATGGTTTTGGCTAAGCTTAAAGCGGATGCTGAAGCAAAAACCGGAGAAAAGATTGAAGAAGCGGTTATAACCGTTCCGGCTTATTTTGACGACTCACAAAGACAAGCGACAAAAAATGCCGGAGAAATCGCCGGTCTTAAAGTAAGAAGAATAATCAACGAGCC
>JAKAHN010000009.1 GCA_021814895.1 bacterium | reverse complement strand
AAAATCAAAATCCCATAATCAAAGAGCAAAGTAATAGTAATACTCAAACTCAGAGTAATTTGCAAACAGAACAGCCAACATTACCCGTAAGCAATATAAATGTCCAAAGTGATGACTGGCAGATTTATACCAACGATAAATTTGGTTTCCAATTCAAATATCCGACTGGTTGGAAAGTCTCAAAAGAAATTGGCGACGCAACGCATAAATATCAAGAGCCTTATTTGTTTGACACAATTATTGAAACAGAAAACCACCCAATCAACAGGGCAGGCCATATTTCTGTTATGTCTTGGTCACTCGATAAATTTTTAGGACAGCTAGCAACTTTGGCTGGCAAGGGGAAAATAGAGAATATGAATAGTTTCGAAACGGCGAGTTTGCAAGGAAAAAAGTTTAATCTTGTACACCCGATTGTTACAGATATGTTCGGAAAAACATCTCAACAGACTGATTACGATTACATTTTGGGGTTTGGTGATAAAACTATTTTTGTTTCTTTTATCTCAATCAATAATTCTGAAAAACAAATCTCCAACGATCTGTTGGTAAAAATTGACCAGTTCGTAAAAACTTTTGCGACAAAGTAGAGTCCGATATTTCTTAAGGGAACATAAGAAACGAATACGAAAAAATTATGACGACTACAATGATAAGAAATACCACAAGTTTCTTATGTTGGGCTAAACTTATATCACCAAATACAACTTCTTTTCCACTTAGCGATTGAAGTGTTTTTACAATTTCTTCTCTTGAAACCGGTCGATAAGTTTGCCCGTCTTTGATTTTTAGTATCCTTGTGTCAATCAACTTTGTGGTTCCATGTTCGGTTTCAATAAAAAGAGACGTTTTATCTTTTACAGAAAGGGCAATATATTTTACTTCCGACCAGCGAGCAGTCAAACTAAATCTTCCTCTCTGAAATTCAAAGTGATCGGCATAAAGTGCTAATTTTGCGATTGGATAAATCCAGAAAAGCAAACCTATAACTGCAACCAAAACAAGATAGTAAGACAACAAAAAAGGAAATTGGCCCGGAATATTTCCCGCCTCGACAACAGCTTTAATGGCCAGCCCAATCATAAAAGCTAAACCTAAAAACAGAGCATATTTTTTGCTCTCCCAGTAAACTTTTGGAAAATTTTCATCTCCAACTATTGAATCCATAACTTATGATTTTATTTTATGCGACAGAAGGGGCAGAATTAGCAGAAACATATTTTTTGCTGAAAAAATAAAAGGACAGTATCAAAACCAAACTTAAAATTACGCTGTAAGCAGTATCTGTGCTAACTCCATTCACTCGCGATATCCCAATAATAAGTAATATTCCCTGCAAAACAATTGTGTAGGCAGTTGATAAACCTATTATTGAACCCGAATTTGTTATCACATATTTCTTGTAAATGTATTTTGCCGAATACATTACTCCTAACCAAACAGACAAAATTATAACTACCAATTGGATTATGTAAGCGGTAGCAAAAGATAAAGACATAAACAACGCACCGATAATCGCCATTGCGACCAGTTTAACCAAAAATGGCATTACAAAACCGGCTGTCAAGAAATGCGTTGCCGCAATGTTCCAATTCGCACGATTTTTCTTTTCGTTCATTGTTTTTAATAGTGCTTTTAGTCGTAAAAGCACTAAAAATTAATAATAAAATCGACTTTAACAAAATCATACCACATCAATAGGCGAAAAAAAAAGATAAAAAGGGACAAGTTCTTATTTTTAATGATGAGCACTTCTACTAACTTTTTTCAGAAATTGCATGAAGCCCCGCCACCTGCCGAAAACTTGGAGGCAGAACACCGAAAGAAAACGCCCTTTCCTTTTTCAAAAAGATTTCCCCCGCGCGCAAATCCAAAATGCAAGGAGCGTTTTCTTTCGGTGTTGCCGCCGAGGGTAATCCCGAGGCGGGCGGCGGGGCGTTCGTAGAGCGTAAGATTTTAGTTAGAGCTACCACACGCTCCGCGCGTAGGCATCATTCCGGATTCTGCTGGAAGTAAGTCCGAACTTTTTGGTATAATGACCAAATTTAGATTATGAAATATTTTGTCGGTATTGATGAAGTGGGTAGGGGACCGTTGGCGGGGCCGGTATGTATTGGCCTATGTATTTTGCCAAAGAATAAACTCAAAGCTGTTTGGTCGATTATAAAAGATGTGAAAGATTCAAAACAGTTGTCGGAAATCGAAAGAAATCTTTGGCTTAGGAAAATGAAAGATTTAAGAAATGCCGGAGCGATTGATTATTATGTTTCTTTTGTCAGTCATAAAATTATTGACCGGAATGGGATTGCGGGCGCAATCAGATTGGCAATTAAAAAAACTATAACAAAAGCAAAATTAAAAACAAATTATTGTGAGATTTTTTTGGATGGTTCGTTATATGCTCCGAAAGAATTTAAAAATCAAAAGACAATTATTAAAGGTGATGAAAAAGTCCCGATAATTGCGCTCGCTTCTATTGTGGCAAAAGTCAGGCGTGACGAGAGGATGAAAAAGTTGGCCAAAAAATATCCTGGTTATGATTTTGAAATCAATAAGGGTTATGGTACGAAAAATCATATAAAAGCGCTAAAAAAACTTGGTCCGTCAGGTATCCACAGGCGGAGTTTTATATCAAAAATAACGGCTTGAAATATGGGTTGATTAAGCAACTGATTTTTTGCATAAAATATTGACTATATTTAATCAGTGTGCTAGAGTTTTCACAGGCAAGTTGATACGGTCGGGTGGTCCGACTGATCTAGCCTAAGGAGGGCAGAATATGCTGAATCCAAATGCTAAGATCCGGTCGCATGCGGCCGGAGTGGTTCTTTACAGATCCCAACCAAACAGGTTGGAAATCGCAGCAATGAATTACCGGAAATGGGACGAAGTTACCATCCGGATGTTCATGGGTAAGCAAGGTTTTGGTGAGGGGGGTAGGTCTGAGACCTTCAACGAAACTCTTGTGCGCGAGTTGCGCCAAGAGGCTTTCAATCTCACCCCGGAGCCGAAGTGGACTCAAGAGGTTCGCAGTTTGGTGTACTGGGAGCTCGTTGTGGATGACAAGCAAAAAGGGACTCCCTTGGAGGAAGCAACCCTGCTACACCTCAAAGGATTTCGGGCCTTGAGATATGAAGCCGGAGTGCTTCGCGATCATAGGCTTACGGAGGAAGAGGGGACTCCAGGTGAAGAAACGCTCGAACCAGCTCGGTGGTTCGAAGTTTCTGATCTGTGGAGGCAAATGGAACCCCGTCGAGCAACCAAGCCTATCCACCGAAAGGCGGTTGCCGCAACTGTGCATCGGTTGGCAGGGTTGCATCAGGGAATAGCCTTTCGTTACGGCCAGATTCTTGAGGCATCCGCCGGCATTATTCAGGTTGTGCCTGAGTACATGCCAATAGTGCGGTCTTACCTTGAATCTCTTGACGGGGAAGCGAGTTCAAAATGAGTGCCAACAGCAATGCTGGCGCTTTTTCTTTTTCCAAAATTTGACAATCTTTTTCTTTTTTTTGTTTAAATTCGAAATATCTCATAATTCCCCTTGCGTTATATACCCTTTTCTGCTATCCTTTTTATTATGGTAATTCGAATGCGCGCAAATCGTTCCCACCGCAACAATAGGCGGTCACACCACGCTCTTAAAGGAGCGCGGACTTCTATGTGTCCAAATTGCAACACGGCGCATTTAGCTCATCGCGCATGTCCGAATTGCGGTATGTACAAAGGTTTGAAAACTTTTGATGCGAGCAAAAAACTCGCCAAAAAAGAAAAGAAATTGAAAGCGAAACAAAACACTAAATAAGATAAGGCTCCAGACTTTACACCCTAGGCCTTATAAGTTCTAGCGCCTAGTGCCTTCCGCCAGCTGGCGGAGTCTAGCGCCAAAAAAATTCATATGGCCAATCGGCACCTTGCAAGATCAGTTGTTCTTCAGACACTCTTTGAGTGTGATTTTAATGGTCTTAATCAGAAAGAGGCTATTGAAGCCCTGGCGCGAAATACTGCAGAGTTTGCGCCAGATATGGGCGCTCCCGCTTTTACGGAAAAATTATTTAAAGGAGTGCTTGAAAAACAACAGGATATTGACTTGATTATAACCAAAGCTGCTCCAGAATGGCCGATTTCTAAAATCGCCATCCTTGACCGAAATGTTTTGCGTATCGGTCTTTTTGAGTTGCTTTTTTCTGACCACACCGAAGTTCCGCCGAAGGTGGCAATTAACGAAGCTATTGAGTTGGCCAAAACTTTTGGCGGAGAACACAGTAGCAAGTTTGTGAATGGCGTTCTCGGCTCTGTTTACAAAGAGCTTGGTGAACCGGAAAAAGACGCTCCGCCACGCCGGATCAGAAAAGAAAATGTTCCGTATGACAAATTGCCGATTCAAAAATTAGGTGGAGCGGTGGTTTACGCGAGAGACGGTGGTGATATTTATCTAGCTTTAGTTCATGACATTTTCGGGCATTGGACTTTGTCTAAAGGAAAAATTGAAGAAAATGAAAATGAGGAGGAGGGAACTGTCAGGGAATTGAAAGAAGAGCTCGGTCTTGATATAAAAATCATAGAAAGACTTGGTGTCAATGAATATCCGGCCAATGACCCGAAGTTGGGAAAAATAAGAAAACACGTTAATTATTTTTTGGCCGAATCGCCGTTTTCAAATATTAAACTTGGCACTTCCGGCGGATTGGATGATGGCCGATGGTTTAAAATGCAGGATATTTTAACTTTAAATTTTTATAGTGACATTTTGCCGATCATCACAAAGGCAATCAACATTTTATTAGGTAAAAAATAATAAAAAGGCTTTAGGCTTTAGGCCTTAGGCTCTAGTAATTCCTAGCGCCTAGCGCCTAGCTCCTAGCGCCTAGTTTATATGGATACAAACGCTTGCGAAAAAACTTTGGGAGTGACTTTTATAAGCAAAGACCTTTTGCGAACGGCCTTTACTCATCGTTCCTACTTAAATGAAAATCGCAAATTGAAATTGGAGCACAATGAACGCTTGGAATTTTTAGGCGATGCGGTTTTGGAATTGATTGTTACGGAATTTCTTTTTGCAAAATATCCGACTAAACCGGAAGGAGAGTTAACTGCTTTTCGTTCCGCCCTTGTTAATGCCAATATTTTGTCTGATTTAGCGATGAAATTGGGAATGAATAATTTTCTTTTACTTTCACGGGGAGAGGCCAAAGATACCGGCCGAGCAAGACAATATATTTTAGCAAACACCTTTGAGGCTGTAGTCGGCGCGATTTTTCTTGACCAAGGGTATGTTGAAACTCAAAAATTTATTGAAAGGGTTTTGTTGCCAGCCACAGACGAGATTGTGGAGCAGAAACACTGGCTTGACTCCAAGAGTCATTTTCAAGAAAAAGCTCAAGAGATAGCGAATATTACGCCGTCTTATAAAACTTTGGGCGAAATCGGTCCCGATCACGATAAAAAATTCACAGTCGGCGTTTTTCTCGGTTCGGAAAAGGTAGCGGAAGGCGAAGGACAGTCAAAGCAAGACGCTGAGCAGAAGGCGGCCGAAGCAGGTTTGAAGTCAAAAAATTGGAATTAGGTAATTAAGTATTATGAAAGATGCGGGGATAAATCCTCGCTTTTTTCTTTGTTATAAAATGTTATACTTTTATTATTCTTATCCATAATTCATAATATTTAATTCATAATTCATGTATTTGAAGTCTCTCGAACTCGGCGGTTTCAAATCTTTCGCTAAAAAGACGGAGCTCACTTTTGGCGCGCCGATTACGGCGGTAGTGGGGCCGAATGGCAGTGGAAAATCAAATATAGTTGAAGCCTTTCGTTTTGTTCTCGGCGAGCAATCTTTAAAATCAATGCGAGGCAAACGAGGTGAGGATTTGATTTGGAATGGCGGTGGCGGAGGCGCCAATCGGACAAACAGAGCTGGAGTAAAAATTGTTTTCGATAATTCCAAACGTCTTTTGAATGTTGATTTTGACGAAGTTTCGATTGAACGTGTGGTTTATCGCGATTCTGTTTCCGAATATTTAATAAACGGCACAGTGGTCCGATTAAAAGATGTTATTGAGCTTTTAGCCAATGCTCATATTGGCGCTTCAGGACACCACATAATTTCTCAGGGCGAAGCCGACCATATTCTTTTGGCTAGTCCTAAAGAAAGAAAAGAGATGATTGAGGATGCTCTTGGGTTAAAAATTTATCAATATAAAAAGCGTGAAAGTGAACGTAAGTTAGAAAAAACGAAAGAGAATATCGGTCAAGTTAATTCATTGAGAAAGGAAATTGCCCCGCATTTGCGATTCTTGAAAAAACAAGTTGAGAAAGTTGAAAAGACGCTCCAGCTTAAAGAAGAATTGCGTCATTTGTATAGAGAATATTTATGGAGAGAGAATCATTATATTGATTTCAAAAAGGAAGAGGTTGTATTGCAAAAAAGAGAACCAGAAGAGAAATTAAAAAAAATTGAAAACGAACTGATCTCAGTAAAAAGAACAATCTCCGAATCACCGGGTGTTGATAAAAAACGAAGCGAACTGATTGCTATTGAGGGAAAGTTAAACGATGTCCGAACAAAACGCGACGCTTTTTCACGTGAGGCTGGTAGGATTGAAGGCGAACTCGGCAGTTTAACTCGTTTGATGGAAAAGGCAAAAAGGGATCTAAGCCGTGCCGATGATGCTGTAGTGCCTATTTCAAAAGTAAAAGATTTGTACGGGGTAATTGAGAGAGAAATCGTCAGCGCGGAAAAAATAGAAGATCTTGGAACGATACGTTCTATTTTTTCCAAGATAAAAAACGCTATCAAGGATTTTATTGAGAGTCATCGGGCCAATACCTCAGGAGAGATTAATGATTTTGAAAAGGAGATAGGCAATCTTGATAGTCAAAAAAAGGAATTGGAAATTAAGACAGATGATTTAAAAAAAGAAGAAGAATCTTTTTATGCAAGTTACAATGAAATAAAGACTTCTATTGAGGCAGAAAAAGATAAGAGTCGAGACGCTGAAAAAAGAATGTTTGAACTTATGGCAGAACAGAAGGAGATCTACGCCTCTTTATCTCTTATTAAAGATAAAGAAGGCCGATTAGCAATTTTAAAAGATGAATTTGAAAGAGAGGTGAAAGAGGGCGCAATGATTTTAGGCAGGGAAGTTTTTGATTATTCAAAACAAGAATTAGTTGGTGAGAGTGGGGAAGTGATTACAAAAGAAGTTTCCAATCTTGAACCTCGTAATAATCAGGAAGATCGTTTACGCCTTATTCAAAAACACAAGGTGAGGATTGAAGATGCCGGTCTTGGTGGCGGTGACGATGTTTTGAAGGAATATAAAGAAGTTAGCGAACATGACGCTTTTCTTGAAAAAGAATTATCTGATCTTGAGCAATCATCCGACTCTTTGCAGAAGTTGATAGAAGAATTGGATGAGAAATTGACAATTGAGTTTAAAAATGGAGTTTTGAAAATCAATGCTCAATTTGAGTCCTTTTTTACATTGATGTTTGGTGGAGGCAAGGCGGCTATTAGAGTCGAAGAAGAGACAAAGCAGAAAAAGAAAATCAACGAAACGATGAGTGATGAAGAGTCTCAACTGGCGATTCTTGAGGAGGTTGAGGGTGGTGATACAAAACCTGAAATTGGAATAGAAATTGAAATAAAATTACCGAGAAAAAATATCAAAGGATTGGAAATGCTCTCCGGCGGAGAACGGGCGCTTACCTCAATCGCTTTACTTTTTGCGATTTCGCAAGTTAATCCTCCGCCATTTATTATTCTTGATGAAACAGACGCCGCTTTGGACGAAGCCAATTCGCGGAAATATGGTGATATGATTGAGAGTCTTTCAAAACTTTCCCAACTTATTTTGATAACTCATAATCGAGAGACAATGTCGCGAGCAGGTGTTCTCTACGGTGTAACAATGGGTCAAGATGGGGTTTCTAAGCTTCTTTCCGTAGCTTTTGAAGAGGCGGTGCAAGTGGCGAAATAATACTGTTATTGACCAATTTATATAACAAGTTAAGCTATCTATAGAAAAGTGGAAGGGTTGATCGTATGGACATACTCAAACTTAAAGAACTCAAAGAAAAGGTGAAAGTTTTTTTCACAGGCCTTCTTAAGATGGGAATGAAAAGAGAGCAGGCATCAGAAATGTTGCGGGCCATGGTCAGTCATTCTGTCATCGCTATCCAAGCACGAGATGCTTATGATGCCGGGGTGCCTGTTGATCAGGGACCCGTTTGGTTTGGCGATGATGCCTGGAAAACAGATTTCTGGGTCAGGCAATGGGAATGGCAAAAGGCGTATCGTGAGGGTGAGGATACCAGAGCACGCTTTGGTAGTTGCTATGAAAACCCTTATTACCAAGAAAAGCCCCCGTTTAATACAAGGTTGCTTGAGTTGGGGTATTTATGGGGCATGGGTTTTTCTGGAAAAGTTTTGTTATGAGGCGGTAAGCTAACAGTCTACCGCTTTTTTATATACGATATGTAAAATTTTTGAGTTATAGGGTGGGATTGCCTATTTTTTTATGATATGCTAATCTCTATTACTATGTTAATGATTAGATTACAAAGAGTTGGCCGAAAAAATGTCGCGACCTTTCGCGTAGTTTTGACCGATTCAAAAAATAGCACTAAAAGCGGAAAATATTTGGAAGTTTTAGGCAGTTATGATCCGGTCAATAAAGTCAAAGAGGTTGATGCTGACCGCGTAAAATACTGGATTTCAAAAGGCGCAAAAACCTCGGAAACGATGCACAACTTTTTGGTCACTAAAAAAATTATTGAAGGCAAGAAAGTCAATGTTTTGCCGAAAAAAGCCAAGACCTTGAAGAGAAAAGAATTGAAGACTCAAGCAAGCGATAAGAAAACCGCCACTCCTGCCACTTCTGCTGTTGCCCAGAGCGCTCCAGCAACTGAAGCTCCGAAAGCGGAAACCAAGGCTCCGGAATCAACTCCTGTCGCAACTGAACTAAAAACTGAAGAAAAAGTTACTTCCGCCGAAACAGCAAAAAATTAACGATTCGCTATGATATTTTTTCTCGATTAAGTTTGCAAACTTGTCGATGATTTGTTATAATATAAGTTAGCAGTATGTAAGGGCGGTTGTTAGACCGCGTGTCGAACTGCAGATTATAAACAGAAAAGACAAAAAGATGGAATCAGACGTTACATTTCTCGAATATGTCGTAAAAGGTCTTGTTGACAATCCAAACGATGTTAAAGTCGCAAGGACAGTTGATGAGATGGGAGTTCTTCTTACTCTTTCCGTAAATCCTGCCGATATGGGCAAGGTTATCGGAAGAATGGGAAATACTGCCAAAGCCATCCGAACTCTTCTTCGTGTTGTGGGCATGAAAAATAACGCCCGCGTTAATTTGAAAATTAACGAACCGGAAGGCGCAGCACCAAGAGCTATGAGAACGGATAAAACCGTTGACGAATCTCTTGAAGATCTCAAAATATAGCTATTCTAATAGCTTCAGTAGTTAAGAAACAAAAAAACAAAATTCCTATCCTAAGGATAGGAATTTTGTTTTTTTGTTTCTATATGTTATTTTTCTAAAAGCTAGTGGCTAACAGCCAAAAGCTATCTCAAATGACTTTTCACCTTATTACATTATTTCCAGATGCTTTCTGCTCGTATTTTGGCGAGTCTATTTTGAAGCGGGCGATTGAGGATAAAAAAATTGCGGTCAAATTTTATAATCCGCGAGATTTTACGCGCCCGAACCGAGCGGAGCGAGGTTTTAGGGCCGACTATAAAAACCGGCGTATTGACCGCGCTCCTTATGGAGGAGGACCAGGGATGGTAATACAAGCCGAGCCTGTTATCAGGGCGATAGAATCGGCGCTTGGAAAGTTAAAGGTTAAAAGTGAAAGGTCAAAAGTTGGGATTGTTTGGCTGACGCCTGGCGGAAAACAATTTGATACAAAAATTGCCAAAACTTACGCCAATAAATATACCGACATGATTTTTATTTGTGGCCGATATGAGGGAATAGACGCGCGGGTCAAAAAAATTTTTAAGGTGGAGGAAATATCTGTTGGTCCATTTGTGCTAACTGGCGGGGAATTACCGGCAATGATTATGATCGATTCAATATCTCGCCAGATTGAAGGAGTGCTTGGCGATATTATGTCGCTTGAGGAAAATCGTATCGCTAGTCCAGATGTTTATACAAGACCGGAGGTTTTTAAATATAAAAACAAGAACTTTCGCGTGCCGAAAATACTTCTCTCCGGGCATCACCAAAAAATTGAAGAATGGAAAAAGAAGAAACAGTAATATTTATTTTATTTCGTATATCACATCCTTTCTTTCCACCACGATTTTCCATTTATTCAATTTTGCATAACGATAAAGTTTTGCGTTCGGATTAAAACAGATTGGATTTTCAACAAGTTCCAACATCGGAATATCGCCTTCGGTATCGCCAACACCGTAGGAATTTTTTAAAGTGAGATTTTCTTTTTCCACCACTCGTTTTACGATATTTGCTTTGTTGGCAATAAGGTGGAGATCGGTCACTTCGCCCGTGAATTTGTCCGATGGACCGAGTTCATAAAAACGGCCGTATATTTTATCAAAGCCTAAATGTTTGCAGAATTCATCAAGGAGACCTTTAGGCGATTGGGAGATAGCTAAAAGAAAATAACCTTGCTTTTTTAATTTTTTTACCAAATCTCTTGTGTAGCGATAAACTTTGTCTTTGTTCGCTTCGGCAACTTTTTTGCCGGTTTCTGAAAAACTTTTATAATCTATACCCTTTATGTTTTCCATAAAGACCTTTATCATTGCCCCGATATAATCTTCATAACTGCCTTTTCTATCGGTCCATTTCTGATATTGTTTTTTGTAACCCTCTTTTATTTTAATAGGGAAGACACCGTCGGCAATCATTGCCTCAACCATTTCAATAAACAGGCTGGAACGAAAGATTGTGCCATCAACATCAAAAATTGCCACTTTACGCATACAAAGTATGATATACCAATATACAAATCTTACAAATTTTTTATAAAAAACCCGAGATGCCGGTGCATCAGGGGTTAGAGATTGGTTCCGCCAGAACGGCCGTTGATGGACTTATGTGGCCGTAAGGGACGGGGGTGCGTGTTAAGCGAACCTCTCTTTTTCCTACCTGATAACGAATCGCGCATAGGTGGCGAGGCTCAGCCCCAAAAAATATAACCGGTTCGTCTTGAATCGCTAAGATGTCTATTCCATCTAATGCTGTGGGCATTTGGCTTTCCGGATAGCTTATCATAATGCCCATCAGGTAGTAGGTCGAGTGTTCACACAATTTAAACTGTCTGGTTCCTATTTCGTGCTTAAGTTCAACCAAAGACAGTTCTTTCCTCGGGTAGAACACCACGATGTCTTTGGTCGGTAGACCATCAAGGTTCACATCAGTGAAAGTCAGGTGCCCCATGTTGCGAGGCGTGGCTTTTGTAAAGAATGCCCGGGCTTTTTTGCAGGGTGTGATTTTAGGTAAGTGTACTATCTTTGAATTTGGCATAACATAAAATGAACAGCGAGCTATCTGAATTGTGACACAAAATATTCTATAACGCAATAGTAGATATGCTTGACTTATTTTCTTATTTAATATAGGATTTTCCACACTTTCAGCAAGATTGAGTAATGAGAGAAAACTCAAGATTATTAGGCGTTTGCCCAGTATTTTATCTTGCATAAACTAAATAAATAAAACAATCATTAAAATAGAGTGCCAAATATGAAAAGGCGCTCTTTGTTGTATGTGCGTGATTAAAAATTTTTAATTTTAAATTTTATGATGTTTGGTCAGTATTTATTGATTCAATGTTTGAAAATTAATTTAAGAGTTTAAAGAAAATTATCAGATTTTAAATAATAACTATTCAAATTATGAAAAAAACTCAAGT
>JAKAHN010000008.1 GCA_021814895.1 bacterium | reverse complement strand
TGAAGGTTACGGTATCGGAATCCAAAATAAGCATTGCGGAAACCAAGGATGGCACAGACGGATTTGTCTTGATTCGCAACGATTCCAAAGATGACACCGACATATCAAGATGGGCGATAAAAACCGTAAGTAAAATTTTTTATTTCCCGACACCGACAATAATTTTAGGCGGGGGAAGTGTGGCGTTTGCGAACTCTGTGACAGGTCTTATGCCGGAGGCCGATGCGGTCGAACTGTTATATCCGAACGGTTCGGTAGCTTCGCAATTTAACAAAGAAATTTCGGAGACTGTTGTGGCGAACCCGATTTCGGTTTCACCTCCAACTGTAAAATACAATCAAACATCTTTGCAAAGTGACGCGCCAAAATCGGTCAGTGTCTCGGTGGCAAAAACTAATGATGATAATAAATCGTCGGATGATTCGGAAGGTGTCGCTTCAAGCACGGTCATTTACGGAGGCGAGGCGGGTGTCGGCAAAGCCGGAGTTTCTTTGGATTGGGTTTTTGCCTTGGTCGGACTGATTGGCGTTGGGGGCGCTGGAGTGTTATTTTCAAGGAGTAATAGGGCTGTGGAGGCCAATTTAGAGCCAAATGAAGGGGTAAATGAAGGTCAATCGGTGGAAGACAAACCGCTTACGGCGGACGATTTCGAGATAGTGGAGGAGAAGGAAGAATAGCTATTAACTTTTAGCTGTAAGCTGTTAGGAAAGTAAAGACGAACTGACCTAATTAACCTAATTTTTAAACAATAGCTGAAAAATGACAACACCTACGCATTTAATATCAGATTTAGCTGTTTTTATTATTTTTATAAATATTCCCAACGTTTTGCCAAATTATACCGATTTGACTTCGTTGGTTGGTTCAAATTTGATTGACCTTGACCATTTGTTATCTAAACCGATTTATCATCCAAAAAGAAATCCGTTTAAAACACATTTTTTTCATAAACAATGGATTACAATTACAATATTGAGTATACTCTCCGTGTTTTTTCGTCCAACAATGTTTCTAGGCATCGGGTTGTTATTGCATCTATTTCTTGATTATATATACATTGTTAGAGAGAAGGTTTAAATAAAAATATTTGAATTTTAAAAAGATGAAACAAAAAAGAATTTTAATTTTATCTCTCGCTTATTACCCCAAATTTGTCGCTGGGGCGGAAGTGGCCATAAAAGAAATTACAGACAGGATGCCGGATATTGAGTTTGACATGATCACGCTTCGTTTGGATTCACGCCTGCCGAAATTTGAGAAGGTCGGCAATGTTAATGTTTATAGAATTGGTCTTGCTAAAAACAACCCTTCGCCAAAAGATTTAGTTCGTTTCCCGCTTTATTTTTGCAAAATAATGTTTCCAATCAGGGCTGTTTTAAAATTTTGGCGGCTTGATAGAAAAAATCATTATGACGGTATTTGGGCGATGATGAGTTATATGGGCATGGTGGCGGTTTTGATAAGAATGTTTGCCAGAAAAATTCAGTTTATTTTAACTTTGCAGGAGGGCGATAGTTTTGAGCATATTTTGGGAAGAAACAGAATAAAACCGTTTTATCCAATAATAAAAAAAGCGTTTCGGGAGGCGGCGGTGGTCCAGGTAATATCAAGTTATTTGGGAAATTGGGCGAAAGATATGGGGTCCGTGGATGTTGTCGTAATACCAAATGGGGTGGATATGAATAAATTTAAAGTTGGAGATAATCAATCAAAGATGTCGGAGATAAGAAAAAAACACGGGATAGGGGAATACGAAAAGATTGTCGTCACAACATCAAGGTTGGTAAGTAAAAATGGTGTTGATATTTTGATTGGAGCTATGAAATTTTTACCGGAAGATGTAAAACTGTTAATTGTCGGTGACGGTCCTCTTGAAGAAGATTTAAGATCGCAGGTTGCCAATAATGATTTGCACTCAAGGGTGATTTTTGCAGGTTTTAGAGATCAGGTTGAAATTCCGGTTTATCTGGCTAGCGCCGACGTTTTTTGTAGGCCGTCTCGTTCTGAGGGACAGGGCATTTCATTTATTGAAGCAATGGCTTCAGGATTACCCGTTGTTACCACGGCAGTAGGTGGTATTACTGATTTTATTATTGATAAAGAGACGGGATTATTTGCAGAAAGAGATAATTCTGAAGATGTTGCTCGAAAGATTTTAATTTTGTTGCGCGATGAGACCACCAGACAAAACATAATAGAAAATGCTAAGAAATTAGTTGTTGAAAAATATGATTGGACGGGGATAGTTGCACGATTAAAGTCGGAAGTTTTTAGTAAATTTGATTAAGAAATGGTATTTTATAAAAAAGCTTTTTCTAGAGATTTTTCTTTAGTTTCTTTAGAAATTTGGTGGCGCGGGGAAGTAAAAAACGAAAAAATTTGGACCAGGGAACGCCAACCGTTTTTGCCATATATAGTTTTTGAAAAGAAAAAGGACACAGTAGATAGTTTTTATGACCCGAGGGGAATAAGTTGGATAAAGCATCTTTTATTGGAAAGAATTAACGATGATAAGAATTTTCTTTTTTATCTAGAGAAAAATTTTTTTGAAGGTTTTAGCTTATTAAAAAATATTTTTGATGTTAGGTCCAGACTTAATCACAGCGAGCTTTGTAACTATTTTCACTTATATGAGAAAAATTATATTTGGTTTGAGGCGGTATGGTGGTTATGGGATATGACAGGATCAGAATTGAAGGGGGTAATTTTGCCAGAAACCTTAAAACAATTAAGGGAGAACACTCAAGATTTTGTTCCTAAAAGTGAACAGTTGATTAAAAATTCCCTAGAGAATATTTATTCTGAGATAAGTAATTATATAAAAGTTTTAAGAATCTCGGAGATAGAAAAAAATCAAATTCCTGATGTGTCGGAATTTATTAAAAGAGAGCAAGGTTACTATTTTACTGACGACAAACTCTTTGTGGGGTCGAATTATAGAGATATTGAGCGGATGTATAATTTAAAATTTGAAAAAATTAATACAGATAATATAAGCAATTTTATTGGCGAGGTAGCTTATAAGGGTAAGGTTTCAGGTAGGGTAAAACTCATATTAAGTTTAAAGAATATCAACAAGGTTGAAGATGGTGACGTGCTTGTTTCAACGATGACCTTGCCGGATTTTTTTCCGGCCATAAAAAAAGCTGTCGCTATTATTACTGATGAGGGAGGTTTGCTTTCTCATGCCGCCATAATCGCCCGCGAACTTAAAAAGCCTTGTATCATTGGCGCAAAAATCGCCGTGCAAGTTTTGAAAGATGGTGATTTGGTGGAAGTGGATGCGGATAATGGTATTGTAAAAATCTTGAAAAGAGCCGTGGAAAGTAAGATAGACCAATAAAGAAAATTTGTGTAAGATTGTAAGGTGAAAGGTTTTACAACATTTATTTTTTATATAGTATTGCCGGCGGTTTTTATCGCCTTTTTATTTTGGATTGGTTGGGGAATAAATTTTGGCAAATCGCACAATTTTACTTTGAAAGATCCTTTGTCTAATAATTTAGGGATTGTTAGCGCGAAAAGTCTGATATTCCAAAGAGATTTAGTCCTTTTTAATAAAGAAAAAACGGAAGTTTCTGTTTCGAAAATTTATACTGATTGCAAATGTATATCGGTTACAGCCCCGGTAGGTGATTATACTTTCGGCCCATTTTCAACACCGATTGAACAAAATACCAAACCGCTTGATATAATAATTCCGGCTGGCGGGGAGTTAACTCTAAAGACTTTTATAGATCTTTCCGGTTCGCCACACGGCCAATTTTCAAGCAATATCTTTATTGAATCGCCCGATTCGACAAAACCTTATAGTATCCCGATAAAAGCTATTATCGGACTTTAAAAAATTAGTATGAAAACCGCAAAAATATCTATAATCATTGTTGTCGTTGTTGTATTAGCTATCGCTCTTTCTTTCTTTGTTGTCGGCAATGTCGCGAGGCCTGAAGTGGCGACTAATCCGGTGTTTTTGCCGGTTTTAATTTCTGGCGCTTTGGTGGATAGTGTTAATCCCTGCGCTTTGTCAGTGTTGATTTTAACTATCGCTTTTTTAGCCTCGCTTGGTGTCGCGAGGAAAAAAGTTTTATCAATCGGAGGCAGTTACATTTTCGGTATTTTTGCCGTGTATTTTTTAATCGGTGTCGGGCTTTTGCGGGCCTTAGAGGTTTTTGGGGTGCCACATATCTTAGGCAAAGTAGGGGCGATTATTTTGCTTTTTTTTGGCGTGGCGGTAATTCTTTCACATCTTTTCCCGTCATTTCCGATAAAATTTAAGATTCCAGATTCAGTTCATGGAACGATGGCGAAAATGATAGGCAAGGCATCTTTGCCGGCGGCGCTTTTACTAGGAGCGTTTGTTGGCATTTTTGAGTTTCCTTGCACCGGGGGGCCGTATTTGATGGTTTTAGGTCTTCTCCACGATAAAGCGACTGTCAATATCGGAGTGATTTATTTAGTACTTTACAACATTATTTTTGTTTTACCATTGGTAACTATTTTACTTTTAGCGAGCGATCCAATGCTGATGGCTAAGGCGGAAAAATGGAAAAAAACCGCTGCTGGCAAGGGAAAAATAGTCGCGGGAGTTGCTATGATTTTATTGGCTTTTGTGATATTCTTGACTGCATAATAACAATCAAATTCCGAATTACAAAAAACAAATTCCAAAAAATACCAAATCATAAATTAAAAGTTTTGAAGTTTTCTTGATTTGATATTTTAGATTTTTTGGAAATTGTTATTTAGATCTTGGAATTTTAATTTAGATTATGGAAAAATATTCTAAAGAAGAATTTACAAAATTAATCGAGCGTTTGCGTGGAGAAAAAGGAGCCGATTTGTCGATGGCTGAAGATTTGAGTATTGCCGTTATGAATCTTATAAGCTTGGAAGAGCATTTTTTCTTTACAGCGGAGAAGACCGGTAAGGATAATTATTTTGATGCGGCAGCTGAAGTGAGGGAGGTCCGCAAAGACGCGCTTAAACAATTGGTAGGCACCCATGAGGGAGAAACATGGTGTTCAACAAAACACCTTTTGGCGGCCTCAATGAGGCTTATTGAGGTTGGAACAAAACTTCAGCAGGATGGGAAAAAAGATGAAGCTAAAAAGACTTTTGATAATGCATACAAAATTTATTCTATTTTCTGGGCGCTTCGTTTAAAATTGATTTCAGTGAAAAGTGTTGTTGATTCTGGCAAGCCGACTGAAAAAGATAAACCTTGGACCATGGAAGATCTTGTTACGAAATTGGCGGATTGTTGCAGTGAGTAAAAAAATGAAAATGTAAATATCAAAATGCAAAATGACAATTAAAAACGTCAAAATCTAGGTAAATGTTCCGTGAAGTTTTATTTTAAGACTTTGCATTGTTATTTTACATTTTGATTTTTTAACTTTTCATTAAGATATAAGCATGTTTTTTGAATTATTAAATTTATATAAATATAATGGAAAGTAACAAGTTGGGTATAAATTTTAGGTGGGTTTGGGTAGTCATTTTGGCGGCGGCTGTGGTTTTAGCGATTGTTATGCTTTTGCCAAAGAAAAACAACACAGGTGCTAACGCCAATAAACACCTTGATGCGCTTGCTAAATGTTTGTCTGACAAGGGCGCAAAAATGTACGGCGCTTACTGGTGTTCGCATTGCCAAGCCCAGAAAGCCGAATTTGGCGATTCTTTCAAATATATAAATTATGTTGAATGCACTGAAAAGCCGGACGAATGCGCCTCGGCTGGTATAACAGGTTATCCGACTTGGAAAACCGCCTCAACTACTTTGATTGGCGAGCAATCGCTTGGGAATCTTGCAAGTACAACGGGGTGTGTGTTCGACTGAAGAATAGGAAATAAAGTATGAATTATGAATTAAGGAAAACACTTCAAGAATTGTTCGGGCAGTAATTGATTTAATTTTACACCGCCCAACACTTCATCAAGTGTCGGGCGGTTTTTTGTTGCCGAAAAGCGTTTTTTGGCGTAAATTATTGCTATGCGAATTCTTATTGCCACAGGTATTTATCCGCCAGACGTTGGCGGGCCGGCTAAATATGCAAAATCTTTAAGTGAGGCTTTGCAACACGCTGGTCATGAAGTGAGAGTTTTGTCTTACAAAATTGAAAAACATTTACCGTGGGGTATTCGTCAGCTCTGGTATTTGGCGCGCGTTTTTTTTGTTACGCCGAAAATTGACGTGATAATCGCTTTGGACACGGTTTCGGTCGGTTTCCCGGCGGTTATTTCATCTTTTCTTTGGGGCAAGAAAATCGCCATAAGGACAGGTGGTGATTTTTTATGGGAAACTTATTTGGAACGCTCCGGCATTAAAGTTCCTCTACCTGATTTTTACGAAGCAATACCTCGACTTTCGCCCAAAGAAAAAGTAATTTCAAAAATTCACCAGTTTATTTTAGATTACTCGGACTATATTGTTTTTAGCACTTCCTGGCAGAGAGATATTTGGTCCGGTTTTTATAAAATTAATCCGGAGAAGGTCAGAATTATAGAAAATTGTTATTATCCGAAAGCGCAAGGCAATGAGCCGAATGAGAAAATTTTTCTTGGCGCTGGTCGACAGATTACGGCGAAAAATTTTGAAAATATTGAAGCCGGATTTAATAAAGCGGAAAAAGATTTTCCCGGAATTAAGCTGGATACGGGTTCTTATACTCCGGAAGAATATAATGAAAAATTGAAATCTTGTTATGCTGTAGTGGCGGTTTCTTTAAGTGAAATAAGCCCGAATTCCATACTGGAGGCGATTTCTTACAACAAGCCGTTTCTTTTAACTAAATATCACGGGATTGCAAAACATTTAGGTAAGGCGGGGATAATCATTGACCCAAATAATGTTGAAAACATAGCTCAAGGTTTCATCTCTTTAGTTGATGAAGAAAATTATAAAAAAGAAGTTGAAAAAATAAAAAAACTTTCATTCACGCATAGTTTTGATGAGATCGCTGAGGAGTTTATTAAATTATTAGGCACTAGGTTTTAGGTGCTAGGAAAAACAAAAAAATGAAAGTTATTTTTATAGGCAGTGACAGGAATATTTTTAATGAAAGTAGCGCTGTTTCTGCGCGAATGGTTGATTATGGTGAACTTTTTGAGGAGTTGCATATAATTGTTTTTACAAAACAAAACTCAAAGTTTCACAATTTACAACTTGCAAAAAATGTTTGGGTTTACCCAACTCTTTCTTGGTGTAGATGGATGTATCCATTTGATGCTTCAAAGATTGCAAAAAGTATTACTCACAACAATGGAAGTGATTTTGTTATTAGCGCCCAAGACCCTTTTGAGGCGGGGCTTTCAGCAAAAAGGGCGACCGAAAAAACAGGAGCCAAATTACATATTCAAATTCACACCGATTTTTTGAGCCCGTTTTTCAAAAAACAATCATTGTTAAACCGTTTGCGACTTTTGATTTCTCGAAAAGTTTTGCCAAATGCAGATGGCATCCGCGTTGTTTCAGAACGCATAAAGAATTCTTTGTTATCAGACCAAAATTACAAGTTAAAGGTGTCTCTTGTTGTATTGCCGATTTATGTGGAAAGAAAGAATTATGAAAAAGCCACTCCTTTTGATTTTCGTCACGATCACCCAGATTGGAATTTTGTGATTTTTTCCGCAGGTCGGCTGGAGAAGGAAAAGAATTTTGCATTGGCGATCAAGACCTTGAAGATTGTTTGCCAGAAATATCCGAAGGTCGGGTTGGTGATAGCTGGGAAGGGTACTGGTAAAACAAAACTTTCCACTTTGACTGAAATGCACGGATTGTCTAAAAATGTTTCCATTATTTCTGCTGAGGATAAAGATATTCCGGGTTTTTACAAGGGGGTGGATATTTATCTCCAGACTTCAAATTTTGAAGGATTTGGTATGGCCGTGACTGAAGCGGCTTATGCCGGAACGCCTGTTGTGATGACCGATGTCGGTGTGGCAGGGTGGCTTTTGAAAGATGGTGATAATGCCGAAATTTGCCCGATTGGCGATGCTAAATGTCTTGCCTCGGCGATAACGCATCTCATTGAGGATAATGGTCTAAGGGAAAGGCTTAGAGGAGTTTTGTTTGGCGGTTTTGGAAAAGAGTTGCCACAATCAAGAGAGGAATATTTGCAGAAGTTTAAAGAATCTATTGAGAATTGTTTGAAAAATTAGTTGGTAAAAACTTTTCAATATTTAAAAACTAATGTAATATTGCTGGCATTATGTCTAAAATAAAAAACACAAAAAGTAAAAAAGTGGCTTCCAAAAAACCGCTGATTGGTTTTATCGGCCAAGGTTTTATTGGTAAAAATTATTCTGACGACTTTGAAAATAGAGGATATGAGGTTGTGCGTTACGCCTTGGAAGAGCAATATGCCGGCAATAAAGAAAAAATAAAAAACTGCGATATTGTTTTTATTGCTGTACCAACTCCCACCACACCAAAAGGCTATAATGCTGATATTATAAAGAAAGTTTTACCTTTGTCGGGAGTCGGTTCCATTGTTGTTTTGAAATCAACAATTTTGCCTGGACTGACAAAAAAAATTCAAGAAGAATTTCCTGACCGTATCGTTATTCACTCTCCGGAATTTTTAAGCGAATCAACCGCCGCCGAAGACGCTTCTCATCCGTTTATGAACATTGTTGGCATTACCCATAATACGGCAAAGCATAAAAAGGCGGCTGAAAAAGTTCATTCGGTTTTAGCTCCAGCGCCTTATCATAAAACGGTTTCAAGCAATGAAGCGGAAATCATTAAATATACTCACAACTGTAGCGGTTATACCCAGATTATATTTTTTAATATGATGTATGATTTGGCGGTAAAATTGGGCGTAGACTGGAAAAATATTGAACAAGCCGTAAAAGCTGATCCGTTTATTCCGAACAGGTATGCTTCACCACTGCACAAAAGCGGGCGGGGCGCTGGCGGACATTGTTTCATAAAAGATTTTGCCGCCTTTTCCGATTCTTACAAAAAAATGGTTGGTGAAAAAGAAGGAAAGGCAGTTTTAGAAAGTATGGCCAAAGAAAATATCAAATTATTGGTTGAAAGCGAGAAAGATCTTGATTTGCTGGAGGGGGTTTATGGTTCCAAGGTTGTTAAACAAAAATGAAATGAGGGGGGGCAGGAAGATTCTATTATTTGGTTTTAATTGATAAACGCTAGAAAAGTGATAGGATTTAAACATTCATGCGTTTATTAATTTTTACTCAGGCAATTGATAAGAATGATCCGGTACTCGGGTTTTTTCACGGTTGGCTTGCTGAATTCTCAAAAAAATTTGAAGAAATCACAGTTGTTGCTTTACGGACGGGTGAAATGACTTTACCTTTTAATGTCAAAGTTTTTTCAATAAATGGAGCAAGAAATAAAAGGTGGAAGCTTTATAAAATATTAAAAGTATTATTTTTTATTTGGAAGACGCGACACTCTGCCGACGCGGTTTTTGTTCATATGAATAAGGAGTATGTTTTAGCCGGAGCGCCCCTGTGGATTTTTTTTTCTACCCCGGTTTATTTTTGGTATAACCATAAAAAAGCAGATTTTTTTGCTCGATTAGCGATGAAGTTTTCTAAAAAAATTTTTTACACTTCCGAACACTCCGCTTCTGCGAAATTGGATAGTTCTGTGCAGATGCCGGTAGGCGTTGATACTGACTTGTTTATGCCAACTAATAAAATTAACTCGCGCGGACAGACAATCATTTCGCTTGGTAGAATTGATCCGGTGAAAAATATTAATATTTTAGCCAGAGCCATTTTGCTTTTAGAAAAAGAAAATACTCTAAATATTAAATTTACAATTGCCGGTTCTCCAAGTTGGGGGAACGAAAAATACGCGGCGGATGTCCGCGAACTTTTAAAGCCGTTGGTTGATAAAGGGGTTGTGCGTTTTGTCGGCGCGGTCTCGCACGAAACCGCTTCAAAATTTTTTAATCAGAACAAAGTTTTTATAAACCTTACGCCCTCTGGCTCGTTTGATAAAACAATTCTTGAGGCGATGGCTTGCGGGACTTTGGCAATTGTGGCGAACGATTCGGTTTTTAGCGTTGTGGGCGATGAGGGGAAAATCACAGAACTCAATTTGAATTTTGTCGCGGATAAAATCAAAGAAACTTTTTCCCTGTCTCAAGCGGAATGTTTGCGTCGTAGCGCGCTCAATCGAGAATTTGTGTTAAAGAATCACAGTTTGTCATTTTTAGCCGATAGGCTTGCCGAGGAAATTCAATAGATGAACCAGAAAAAATCGGAGTTTGACTTTAAAATGCAAAGCAAAATCAATTAAAACAAAGTTGTATTTGAGGCGATTTTTTTGTATTCTTGACTGATGAATAACAAGCTGGTCGCTCCTAAAAAGAAGATTTTTATAACAGGTATCGCCGGTTTTTTGGGCAGTCACTTAGCTGAGAAACTCCAGAAAGAAGGTCACAAGGTTTTTGGCTGCGATAATTTAGTCGGCGGGTATAAAGATAACGTGCCTAGGGGCGTCACTTTTTACAAAGCTGACTGTTTGGACAGAAAGAAGATGTTTTCTCTTTTGAAGGGGGTGGATATTGTTTACCATACCGCTTGCACTGCCTATTTAGGAGTCAGCCCTTTTTCGCCGCACTATATAACTCAAAATACTTACGGTATAACCACTTCTGTTTTAAGCGCTTCCATTGCAAGAGGCGTGAAAAGATTTATTTTTTGCGGAAGTATGGATAGATACGGAGAACAAGATAAGTTGCCGTTTACCGAAGATATGATTCCAAAACCGAATGACCCGTATGGTATTGCCAAATATGCCTCGGAATTAACGGTGAGAAATCTTTGCGAACTTCACAGTATGGAATATGTGATTGTCTTACCCCATAATATTATCGGTCCGCGTCAAAAATATGACGACCCATACCGCAATGTCGTTTCCATTATGGTCAACAGGATGCTTCAGGGCAAACAGCCTATTATTTACGGAGATGGCGAACAGAAACGCAGTTTTAGTTTTATTGACGATGTCGTCAACCCGCTAATTAAATGCGCTTTTTCCAATGATGTTGCGGGTGAGGTAATCAATATCGGTCCGGATACGGAATTTGTGACGATAAACGAATTGGCGAAACTAACCGCGAAGCTTCTAAACTTTTCGCTCAAGCCTATTTATGTGCCGGATAGGCCGAGAGAAGTGAAATTGGCCAATGCCAGCGCGGAGAAAGCCAGAAGATTGCTCGGTTACACTCCGAAAACAAGTTTGAAGGATGGCATTCAATCTATAATTGATTATATAAAAAAAAGAGGAGTCAAACCTTTTCGTTATCACCTTGATCTGGAAATCATAAATGAACTAACGCCGAAAACTTGGAAAAATAAACTTTTTTAATGATTGATTTTTTTAAAAAAAAATCTAAAGATGCGGTACTGATTATTATCGGCTTTTTTACGCGGATTAAAAGCAATAAGGCGACCGTATTGATGTACCATTCTGTGGCGGATAACCCGGCGTTTTTTAATGTCAGACCGAAAGATTTTTCAAGGCACTTGAATTTTTTAAAAAACAATAAATATGAAATCATCAAACTTTCGCAGTTGATTCAAGATTTAAAAGATAAAAAACCTGTTTCAAAAAAGGCTTCTTTGACCTTTGACGATGGTTATTTGGATAATTATCATTATGTTTTCCCGTTGCTTAAAAAATATAATTTTCCAGCCTCGGTATTTATTTCAACCGGTTTTATCGGCGGTAAAATGACGACAAGCGACGGAGTCAGTATAGATATGATGAATGAAGGCCAGATAAAAGAAATGGAAGCGAGCGGTTTGGTGGAGTTTTTGCCTCATGGTGTCAGTCATAAGAATTTAGACACCCTGAGTTTCGATGATTTTAAAAAAGAAATAGCGGAATCTTTCGGTCAACTGTCAAAAATCGTTAATAATTCCTGGAAG
>JAKAHN010000007.1 GCA_021814895.1 bacterium | reverse complement strand
TGGACGGATCGGGCATTGGAAGAGGCGCTGGAAATAATTAAAGCAAATTCTGGTGCAGAGTGTGTGTTAGTACCGTTTTATTTATGCGTTGGAGATATTTTTCACCAAACAGTAAGGAAGGGCGGTATTGAATTATTTGATTGGCAAGGTTTTTTTTATCCTAGATTTTTTAAAAAAATCCGGGGTATTAAATGGGCAGGAGACTTCAATAATGATACAAATGTTGATGAGGAAAACAAATTATTCTTTAAAAAGAATACCTGTTATTTAATAAAAAATAAATATTGGCATTTAACTCATTTGCAACGGTCATCAAAAGATTTGGATGATTATAGTTCTTTTGGCAGTAGAGGAGTAAAGAGAAGAAGTACTTATTTTTTAATTGGAAAAAAAATACGTGATAAAATGCCAGAAGTATTTTTATTGGATCAAAATAATTATAGATTATCATTTTTAAAGTCTGTACAAAATTTTTTTAAGCTTATGTTAATTAAAAAAATAATATGATTTATTGTTGTCCAAAAGACAGGGGGGCGCTCAGTCAGACAGAATCAAACTTGGTTTGTGAAAGATGTTCATCAAAGTATGAAATTATCAATGGCATTCCACGGTTTGTAGCAATGGAAAATTATTCTTCGAGTTTTGGGTTTGAATGGAAACAATTTTCTAAAACGCAGTTGGATTCAGCTAGTATGATGAGCCAGTCGATGGACAGAATAACTGGTGGCATGGGCTGGTACGCCGAAGATGTGAAAGGAAAATTGGTTTTGGATGTAGGGTGCGGCTCCGGTCGTTTTTCCGAGGTTATTGCCAAATGGGGAGGTAGAGTCGTGTCATTGGATTACAGCGTAGCCATTGATGAGGCCAAAAAAAACCTAAATAACCTCGGTTTAAATGCGGATTTTGTTCAAGGTGACGCCTTAAGTCTTCCTTTTCCTGATAATACGTTTGACGCGGTTTTTTCTATTGGTGTTTTACAGCATACAGCAGACCCGTTGCTAGCCTTGCGCGAAATGTGTCGCGTTTTACGACCGGGTGGTTTGATTGGTTTACACGGTATATATGAAAGAACTCTAAAAAAATCCATCCATCCAAAATATTTGTTTCGGCCAATTACAACCAGGATTCCTACAGAAACACTATTTAAAATAGTTAAGGCCTGGGTCGGTTTTTCTTTGCCAATCAGCCGTTTCATGAGAAAAAAACTTAAATTAAGACAGGGATTGGTTGAACGAATTATGTCGGTAGCTAATTATGAGGGTGCCGTTCCTGGAATCGGTGATAGCAATGTCTATGAGTGGGCACTTTTGGACACTTTTGATTGGTATTCGCCAGCATATGACAATCCTTTGACAAAAAAAGAAGTGGAGGATGCTTTGGCTGTGGGTAAAATTGACAAAGTTATTGAAGTTGACCCGCACGGAATAAATTATAAAGGGTATAAACAGAAATGATTTTTGTTAAATACGGTATATGTTGTATAAATTTGCTGTTAATATTTATAAATTTCTAAAAGGCATTAGGAATTCCTTTAGGGTGATGTTTTGGCGGTCAATGTGCGGAAAGGTTGGCTCCAATTTTAGAATTGATAAGGGATCGAAGATAATTAACCCCCAGAAAGTATCGTTCGGAAATAATGTTGAGCTTGGTAAAAATGTTTACATTGAAGCGGGGGGGGGCGGTATTACTTTAGGCGAAAAGGTTATTATTGGCGGTGAAACAATTTTAATCGGCGGAAAAGGCGGTTTATCCATTGGTGATAATTCTTCGGTGAATGGCCGGTGTTATATCGGGTGTAACGAAAAAGTTACGATTGGAAAGTACGTGATGATTGCCGGAAACTGTAGTTTTATTACCGCGAACCATGGTTATGATGACTGGAAAGTGCCAATGTGCAAGCAGAAAGATCTTTATGGGCCAATTGTCATAAGAGATGATGTCTGGATCGGAAACGGCGTAACCGTTCTGCCGAATGTTGAAATAGGGAGAGGAGCGATTGTCGGCGCAAACGCGGTCGTGACAAAAAATGTTGAGCCTTTTTCAATCGTTGGCGGGGTGCCGGCTAAGCTGATAAAATTTCGTTTTTCTCCAGAAGAAATTGAAAAGGCTAGGAAAGTAGATTTTACCAACCTTTAATCTATGGCGCTATTTAGCAGGGAAAAATTTGATTCGGAAATATTCAAATGCAATGTTTATAAACTATTTTTGCATGAAAAAAATTCCGAATCTGATATTTTAAGGCTTATAAATGCTGCCGACGTGAAGCCGGAAATGATTTTTTGTATTGCTGATTTTTACAGAGAAAATATAATGGCTTTAGAGAAGCTTGGATTTAGTTTAGTTAGTATTAGAAATATCTATAAATATTCTGGGTCTGAAAATAAAAAATCAGCAAAAATTCCGGCGTACAACATGGTTGCAAATTCTCAGTTGAAAAGCGGCGAGATAAATAAGGAGTCTTTGCCTGGCTTAGCCATGGTTGTCGGTGAGACCAGCAGATTTTTTAAGGATGAAAAAATTGATCGGAAACTAGCGATAAATTTTTACGAAATTTGGGTAAACAATAGTTTTTTTGCCGGCTACGCTGATGAAGTTTATATTATTAAGGAGGCGGATGAAGTTGCCGGTTTTTGTTCGGTAAAAATAAAAGACAAGTCAGGTTATATTGATTTGATTGGAGTTAAAGGAAAATACCAGGGTAAGGGATATGGCGGGGCGTTACTCGAGAAAGCAATAGATTATTTTAAGAAAAAAAATATAACTGAAATTTTTGTAATTACTGAGGGTGAGAATGTTCCAGCCAACGCTTTTTATCAAAAAAATGGTTTTATTTTAAATAAAATCGAATTGGCTTATCACAAACACTATAAATAATTTTATGAAAACAATATTTATTGCGGGAGCAGGGGGCTATATTGGATCGAAAATGGTTGGGACATTTCTCGGCCAGGGTTCCAAAGTTATTGCTTTCGACAGATATTTTTTTGGCGATAATTTAAACGACCTGGCTTCTGATAATTTAACAATCGTTAAAGATGATATAAGATTTTTTGATAAAAAGATCTTAAAAAATGTCGATGCTATTATCGATCTCGCGTCAATTTCTAATGACCCGGCGTCTGAGCTCATGCCTTCCATTACCGAAGAGATCAATCATTTGGGGGCGGTGAATTTGGCAAAATTAGGCAAAGAAATGGGCGTAAAAAAATATGTTTTATCATCCTCGTGCAGTGTGTACGGGTCGGGGGAGCAGGTTTTGAATGAAGAATCCTCTGTGGCTCCGATATCAGTTTATGCGAAGTGCAAGCTGTTGGCGGAAAAAGACATTATTGGTTTGGCTGATGATAATTTTTGCGTCACATTTCTAAGAAACGGCACGGTTTATGGTTTGTCGGAGAGGCGAATGAGATTTGATCTTATAATTAATATAATGGCCTTGCATGCCTGGAAGAATCGAAAAATATTTATTATGGGCGGCGGTAAGCAGTGGCGCCCGCTCGTTCATCTTGATGATGTTATTAATGCTTTCAAAATAACAATCGACGAGAATGATGCAAAAAAAATAAATAAGCAAATATTTAATGTTGGTTCAAATGAACAAAATTTTCAGGTTTATCAAGTCGCTCATAAATTTAGAGATTATTTTCAGGATTTAAAAATTGATGTGGCGCCTGATGATCCTGACCCAAGAAATTATCATGTTAATTTTGACAAGATCGGCAAGGTATTGAATTATAAAACAAAAAAAACGATTGATGACGGGATTGTCGAAATTAAAAATGCGCTTGACCAGGGAAAGATCACTGATGACATCACAACCCGAACCGTGGAATATTACAAATATCTCATCAATGCTGATCAAGTTTTATCCAAAGTAAAATTAAACAATTTTTTGTTTAAACGAATATGAAAGTAGAATTTTACAAGCATAATTTGGAGGAGGATGACAAAAAGGAATGTCTAAGCGTCTTAAACTCTTTATTTTTAACGACTGGCGAAACAGTGAAAACCTTTGAAAACAAGCTGGCCGGATATTTGGGCGCCAAATACGCGATTGGCGTTACCTCCTGTACCGACGCTCTGTTTTTGTGCTTGAAGTGCCTGAATGTGGGGGCAGGTGACGAAATAATTACCACGCCGTTATCTTTTATTGCGACCGCGAATTCAGTGGAGTATTGCGGGGCAAGACCGGTTTTTGTGGATGTTGAAAAAGAAACTGGAAATATTAATGTAAATCTTATCGAAGCCGCCATTACCAGTAAAACGAAAGCGATTTTAGTAGTGCATTTGTACGGGCAAATGTGTGATATGAAAGCTATCAAGAAAATCGCTGATAAGCATAATTTAAAAATTATTGAGGATTGCGCGCATTGTATCGAAGGCGAACGGGATGGTATAAAGCCAGGTCAGCTCAGTGATTTTGCTTGTTTTAGTTTTTATGCGACAAAAAATATTACATGCGGCGAGGGTGGCGCGATAGTTTGTAATAATGAGGAATATTATTCTTGGCTGATGAAAGCTAGATTACACGGGATGAGTAAGAATGCTGCCGATCGGTATAACAAAATGTACCAGCATTATGATATGGAGTTTTTGGGATATAAATCCAACATGAATAATATTTCAGCGGCGTTGCTTGTCCATCAAATTGATAGGGTAGAAGAATTGTTGGCAAAAAAAGAAATTGTTAGTAAAAAGTATGATGCCGGATTTAAAAATAATAATAAATTAAAAACGCCACAGGTATTAAATAATTCAAAACACGCCCGGCATTTATATACAATTTGGGTCGATAAAGAAAAGCGCGATGATATAATGCACAGCTTGCAGGAATTACATATTGGCGTCGCCGTGAATTTTCGCGTTATTCACCTTATGAAGTATTATCGGGAAAAATATGGTTTTAAAGAGGGCGATTTCGAACAGGCGGAAAAAATTGGTGCCGCCACCATTACTTTGCCGTTTTATCCGAAACTTTTGGATGAGGAGATAGAATATGTAATAAGTTCCGTAAATAAATTTGTTTCATAGTATGTGCGGGATTCTTGGATTAATTCAAAAAGATCCAGTCGATCAGCAAGGCTTTAAATTAATGCTGGATAAAATTAAACACCGGGGTCCTGAGCAGGAAGGGTTGTGGTTTAATTCGCGCCAAAACGTAGCGCTAGGCCATCGCCGCCTTGCTATCATTGATCTTAGTCCGCTCGGTAGCCAACCCATGAAAAGTGAGGACGGTCGTTACATTATAGTATTTAACGGCGAGATCTATAACTTTGAAGAAATAAGAAATGAATTAAGTGGGAAGGGTCATAAATTTATTTCAAAAAGCGATACGGAGGTTTTGCTAAAATCATATATTCAATGGGGCGCTGAATGCCTAGAGAAGCTAAACGGCATGTTCGCCTTCGCGATTTGGGATCAAAAAGAAGAAGTCCTTTTTGCTGCCAGGGATAGGCTGGGGGAGAAGCCATTTAAGTATTTTTTTGACGGCACACGGTTTGTTTTTGGTTCCGAACTTAAGGCGCTCCTCGGATTTAGTTTTGTAAAAAAGGATGTTGATTGGAATGCAGTCGACCTCGCTCTCGGTCTTCGTTTTGTGCCTTCGCCTCGGACGGGTTTTAAAAGCATTTTTAAATTGCCGGCCGGACATTTCTTGATTTTAAAATCAAATCAGCTGAAGATTCAAAGATATTGGTCGATTGATGCAATTGAGGTTGATAGCACTAAATCGCAGTCGGAGTGGCAGGAAGAGCTATCGGAGCTGTTTGAAGACTCGGTTAAAAAAAGATTAATTAGCGACGTTCCGGTTGGGGCGTTTCTCAGCGGCGGAGTAGATTCAACTTCGGTAGTCGCCATGGCTTCTAGGAATAAAAAAGAGCCGATCGATACTTTCGTAATCAGTATGGATGGCGAAAGTGAAGACAAAAAATATGCCAGGCTAGCCGCCAAACATTTTAAAACAAATCATCACGAAATACAATTGGATGAAATAAATTACGCGGAGTCAGTTAGGGATCTTGTCGGTCTTTATGATGAGCCGTTTTTTGATCAATCGGCGCTACCAAGCATGCTGATAAGCAGGGAAATGAAAAAGCATGTTACCGTCGTTTTAAGCGGCGACGGCGCCGATGAGCTATTCGGCGGTTATCGGAGTTTTAAATTTGTAAAATTTTTAAAACTGTATCAGACGCTTCCGTCATCTGTTCGAAAATTCGTTCCTCAATTTTTCCGGAGCTTTTCAAACGGCGCGGCCTATAAAGCGGAGATTCTCGCGAAGGATTTTTTCAATGCCTACGCTGAATATTATTCGGTATGGAAAAATAATTTGCCGATCAGTAAAAGGTATCTAACAAAACGTGATTTATATTCGGAACACCTATCGAATGAAATCGATGAAAATCTTTTGGCCAATCAATTTAAGGGTTGGTTTAATAATTATCCGGATGTAGTAAGTGGCGCGATGCTAGCTGATGTCATGGGTATTCTTCCAGACGGATATCTTACAAAAATAGATCTAGCGGCTATGGGAAGCGCCTTAGAGGTACGGCCGCCTTTTTTGGATTATCGCTTGGTAGAATTATCAAGGAAAATACCATCAGGATTAAAAATAAAAAACGGCGTCGGCAAATATATTTGGAAGGAATTAATGCGCAGCGTAATTCCTGAGGAGATATTAACTAGACCAAAGGCCGGTTTTGTCATTCCGCTCGACCGGATCATAAAAAATCAGTTGAAACCTATGATTACGGATATTTTGCTCGATAAAAACAGTAAAATATATAATAATTTCAAATATCAAACTGTAGAAAAAATGTGGCAGGTACACCTGAATGGCAAGGCTGATTACAGCAACCATTTGTGGTCATTGTTAATATTGGAATTATGGCTGAGGGAATATCAAAAATAAATGTTCTTGAATTAAACTCCGGCTTTTTTTATGCCGGCGGGGCTAGAAACCTCTACTCTTTTTGTCGTTATTTAAATCGTGATTTTTTTAACGTTTATTCCGCTTCCTATGGAGTGGGCGGACCAGGCGAAGCGATTTTGTCCGCTCTTGGTATCGAATTCGTGGTAGCCGATGGCAATGTAAATAAAATTACAGAGTTTATAAAACAAAAAAATATCAACATCATCCACATTCACCGGTCCGGTGTTTTTGTTCAAGCGGAGTTTGATATTATTCAGGCCGCTTTGAAAGTTAACAAGAATATTGTCGTCGTAGAGAAGAATGTTTTTGGAAATTATGATTCTAGAATCTCTGATAAAATAAAATGTTCGATGTTTCAGAGCATGATGCACTTAAACGAAAGATACCTTAAAGCATCAGGAGCAAGATTTGATTTTAAAAAAATGAAGGTTTTATATAATATGGTTGATAAGGATGGTTTTGAAAAGCACCGGATTTCTGAGAGAGAAATTGCGGATTATAAAAAGGAGTTGGGGATAGAGAAAGGGGATTATGTAATTGGGAAGATCGCGCGGCCGCACATCGCGAAGTGGAGCGACTTGGTTTTAGACATGATGCCATATTTGGTCAAAGAAATAAAAAACACGAAGTTTGTAATTATGGGTGTCCCGGAATCAAGAATTAAAATGATTGAACACAGTCGATTAAAAAAACACTTTATTATATTAGATGAAACTTCCGATGAGAAAAAAATTCATCGTTTTTATCAGTCGATTGACGTTCTCGCGCACAGTTCAAAAATCGGGGAGTGCAACGGTAATACGATAAACGAAGCGATGTTTTGGGGTAAGCCGGTAGTAACCAATTCGACGCCTAGGCGGGATAACGGTCAATTGGAGCAGGTATTTCATATGAGGGATGGGATTGTCGCGAATTTTCCGCAAACTTTTGCCAAGGCTTTAATATATTTATATAATAATCCGAACATAAGGATTGAATTCGGTAAAAAAGCTAGAAATAAAATCCTTGAAATTAACAGTCCAAAAAATATTGTGAGACAGCTTGAGAAAGTGTTTATGGAAAGCCTTGATCGTGATATCGTTCAGGCTGGCCTAGCGGACGTTGCATACAAACCATCGGAATTGGAAATTGTAGAATATATAAGTGAATATCGACGAAGATTAAAGTGGGAGTTTGGTAATTTATCCAAATTTGAAAGATTGGCTAATTTATTAAGAATTCCGAGAAAATTATATTTTAAGGCCAGTGATTATTTAGAGCACCAGTCATATGGAAAATAATAAAGAAATTCTGATTTCAGTTTGTTTGGTAGTATATAATGAAGACAAAATCATTGAACGCTGCTTGAATAGCATAAAAGATCTTGCTGATGAAATAGTTTTAATTCATGACGGCGAATGCAACGATAAGACGCTTGAAATTGCCAAAAAGTTCACTGATCGAATATTTATTCAGCCACGCACCGGGGATTCTTCGCTCCACAGGGTTTTCTCTTACAATGAAGCGCGCGGTAGATGGATTTTTCAAATTGACGCGGATGAGTTTATTGATCAGGATGCACAGCCGATAATAAGAAATAAGATTATTGAGGCGGAGAAAAAAGGTATAAACGGATTTAGTTTTCAATGGGAAATGTGGGACGGGAAAAAGGCCTACGCGGTCAAGGGTTTCAAAAAAGACTGTCTTTTTAAAAAAGAGAACTTTCATTATTTAGGAGTGACGCACGGTTGGGCATATATTGACGGCAAGGTGGAAGATTCCGGGCTGGTTTTGCACCACCGCCCGGCTTACGATAATCTTTCCTGGGAATCTTTTTTTAGAAAAGCGAAACGTTGGGTGCCGATTCATGCTAAATTTTATTTCCCGAACCAAGTAACGTACACGGGTTTTAATATCGGTCCGGAAAAGTGGATAAAATTTACTGAAAAGGTTAAAAAAAATATGATTTATTATGTGATATTTGAGCCGATAAAAATGTCATTGGGACAGCTTAAAAACGGATTATATCTGGCTTTCGCCGGTTGGCAGGTCGCGGCCCAGCAATACGTATATTATACAATGTTATATTGGCAAGTATGGAAAATAAAAAGAAAATCAAAGTAGCTCTGGTCAGAGGTGATAGTTTAAATGCCTGGGAAGGCGGGATGTGGTCGGATCTTGGATCGGAAATTGAGGTAGAAGGTTTTTGTTCAAAAAAAAATCTGTATCCAATTACTGATTTGAAGTTTCCCGTTAACATATTGCGCTCCTCAACTGATTGTCGTTTACAAAATTTTTATTATCAATATCTTAAAGGGAAATACCAGCAATTGTTTGGTTTAGAAAAAAAATTATCAAGTTTTGACATTGTTCATACCGCCGAAATTTCTTATTACTTTACATTGCAAGCAGTTAATGCAAAAAAATCAAATCCGAATCTAAAAGTGGTAACAACGGTTTGGGATAATAGCTTTGGGCGTTTTGAACATGATTATCCTTTCCTTGGCAAACCGCCGGTTTTTTGGAAAAATAAAATTTATAAAATCATAAAGGAAAACGCCGCTGGGGTCGATTTATTTTTGCCTGTTACTAATTATTCGGCGGAACTCTTGCGTGAATATGGTGTTCCTGATAAAAAAATAAAAATTTTAACACCGGCTGTCCAGAAAAATAAAATTAAATATGCAAATAATTTCAAATTTGATGGTGATGTTTATTTGATGGTGAATAGATTGGTGAAAGAGAAAGGTGTTTATGAGGTAGTATATGGTTGGAAAGCTTATTTGCGAGACATTAAACAAAAGGAAAAAAAGAAATTGGTAATCATTGGCTCTGGCAAAGAAAAGAGATGTTTGGAAGAGTTGGTGGTGTCGCTTGGCTTAAAAGAGAATGTTATTTTTGCTGGTAAAATGCTTAATTCTGAAGTTAGGTCGTTATATACTGACGCGAAAGCTCTGATTCTAGGGAGTTTAGTTACGCCTTTATGGCAGGAACAGTTTGGATATGTTTTGGCCGAGGCTGTTACTGCCGGCTGTCCGGTCGTTTGCACGTTCAGCGGCGCAATTCCTGAGGTTGTCGGTAAAGCGGGTCTCTTTTTTTCACCGGGAAATCCGCTTGAATTAAAAGATCGATTAAAAGATTTGGATAATCCGGAAATTTATTTAACCTTGAAGAAAAATTGTGAAGAAGTCGGGTCTAAATTTGAATATGAAAAATTTAAGCGAAGTTTATCTGAAATTTATCGAGACTTATGATTAGTCCGGCTTGTCCAAATTGCAAACGAATACTAGATCCATTTAAACAGGGTTATAAATGTTCAGTTTGCAATTATTATCTAGAGAATGTTGGCGGAATATTAGTGTCGTCTGACGTAATGAAAGAGTCGCAAAAGATTTATTATGATTCATTGTACGAAACAGAGCACGGTAAAAAATGGTTTCAGGGATTAAATCGTTCGAATATATTAAAACGGATCGTCGAAAGGGTAGGATTGGGTTACCGGAGGGAGAGGTTTTTTAAGAGTAAAATTAAAGGGAAAGATAATATTATTCTTGATCTTGCCTGTGGCGCCGGACGAGATTATTTGTCTAATTTTGGCACAGTAGTTGGGGTTGATTTAGCGATTGAGCCGTTAAAAATTGGAAAAAGTCGATATCAAATGGTTGTGCAAAGCGGCGTAAAACAGCTGCCATTTTCAGATGATTATTTTGATTATGTGATCAGTTCGGATTTTTTTGGTCATGTTGAGTCAGATGATAAAGATTTGATTCAGAAAGAAATTTATCGAGTTTTAAAATCGGCGGGCAAGACAATTCATGTTATTGAAACCGATAGCGAAAATCCGTGGTTCAAAATTGCACATAGAAGTCCGGAACTTTTTAAGAAATATTTTATTGATAAAATTGGCGGGCATATCGGTCTAGAGATGCCGTCTGAGAGCTTAAAGCGTTGGGAAAAAAATGGATTTCATATCGAGAGTGTTGAAAAAATCTGGAGTCTAATTTGGCCGGTAGAATACTATGGTGGCTTATTCGGTGAAGAATATTTGGAAAAATCAAATAGCTTAAGGATATTTATTTCATTTACAAAATTAATCAGTAAATCAAAAATTTTGAGAGTCTTAACCGACATCGTGCTTACGCCGGTTAATTATTTGGTTGAATTAGTGACGCCGTTAAATTACGGTAATGGCATTATGATCGTATGCAAAAAATGATTTTAGATTATGGCTGCGGCTTTGGCGGAAATTATAATTTTCTCTCAAAAAGAGGGGTATATTTTGGTCTCGATATTTTAGAGGATAATATTAATTACGCAAAAAATAGGTATACTAGGGTAAATTTTAAAGTATTTGACGGCAAGACAATCCCATTTCCGGATGGTTACTTTGACGAGGTGCATGCGTACGATGTGCTTGAACACGTTGAAGACTTGGATAAGGTCTTGTCTGAGGTTAGTAGGGTCTTAAAAAAGGGCGGCAAGTTTTTTATAACAATTCCGGCCGCTGTTTCAGAAAAAGCATTAATCAATATCAAACCAAATTATTTTGAGGAGGTGGGTCATAAGAGAATAGTTGATCCAAAATATTTAATCAATTGGTCAAAGAGAGGCTTTGAAATATTAACGAATAATAAATGCCGAGGGATGGAGGCGGTCGTGCTGTCAATAGTTTTTTGGTTTAATAAAAATAGGCGATCGGTAAAATATCAAACCGGTTCACCTGAGTTTAGTAAGATGTTGGTCGCCTTTATTTGGCTTTTCGACTCCCGTTTGTTTAGAACGAATTTGAAATATTTTTTCTTTATATATATATTTACTCTGCCAGTCGGATATTTAATCAGCAGAATATTTCCAAAGACTATTTATCTCGTACTTAAAAAGAATGTATGATTCAGGCGTCTATTATAATACCGACTTATAATGAGGCAGATAATATCGAGCCGCTACTTAAGGAATTTTTTTCATCCATCGATAAAACTAAGTTTGATGTTGAAGTTATTATAGTTGACGATAATTCACCCGATGGAACGGCACGGA
>JAKAHN010000006.1 GCA_021814895.1 bacterium | reverse complement strand
GGGACGATTGGAGGTTGGGTTGGTCAGTTAGCGATTATACTCATCGGTGTAGCCATCCTAGTATTTTTCTGGGGCATAGTTAAATATGTTATGGCCGGAGCCGACGAAGAAAAACGAGCCGCTGGTCGCAGTCTTATGATTTACGGTATTATCGGTTTGTTCGTAATGGTAGCGGTTTGGGGTTTGGTCTACTTCTTGGCCGGTGTTCTCGGTATTGGTGTTGGAGGCGGAACAGCAGTTCCAGGTATTCCAGGCAATCCAGCGGATATGCAGACTTAATCTCTTTACAAAATTCAGTTTATTGAAAAAGATTCCTTTCAAAAGGAATCTTTTTCTTTTATGGCCGTTTGCTCCTCTTATGGTAATTTTATATAATATATAGGTAATAGAGAATACAGTAATTATAAAATATCGAGTATATTTAAATATAATAGGAAGAGGTATGAAAGAAAACAAAATTACATTAGAAAAATTAGCGATAATGATAAAGACTGGTTTTGACGGGACCGCTACTAAACAGGAGGTGACGGCGGGATTTGAAGGTGTGGATAAAAAGTTTGGCGAGCTGGAGTATAGATTAGATAGAATTGAAAATCTTATAATAAGAGGTCAAGAAAATCGTATTGAAAAATTAGAAGATAATATGCGACTAGTAAAAACCAAGCTAGATATCAGGTAGTTTTTCATATTTCATAAACCTTTGTTTATTCTTAAATATTTCCAAAAATGACTCTTGAAGAAATAATCTCTGCTGTAAATACCAACATCGTCAATCCGCTGATTTTTCTTGCGCTAGCCGTAGCTCTTATTATTTTTATCTGGGGTGTCGTTTCTTATTTCAAAAATATAGATAATGCCGAGGAACGAGGGCAGGGAATTAGACATATGATTTGGGGAGTAATCGGTCTGGCTATTATGATTTCTTTCAAAGGTCTTATAGTTATAATAAAAAATCTTATCGGCGTTTAGAGGGATTTTTGAAGTTGAAATCTGACTTCGACAGTATTTTTTAATGATAGATTTGTCGGAGGACTGACTTCTTTTGAGGTTTGAAGTCAGTTCTCAAGAGCTATACATAAAAAACAGGCGTCTTGGTTGCACCAAGACGCCTGCGTGTAAAGAACTATTTGAAACTTCGTGACCATTGAATCACGAGGTTTCTCGGGCTGTCGTTGTAGTACCTTATCCCCTCGCCGTAGGCGATGAAGACTTGGTCAATTCCAGGCCTTTCCCACTTGAGAGGCATATCGTAGACAACGACTTCTTTTCCAACAACTTTGCCCTTAAGATACCGAGCCGGGGCGGAGAGCACCCCTGTCGTTCGGTACCCCGAGTAGGAAATTTCCCACTTGCTGTACTCCCCAGGTGGGACGATCTCCGTCCACGACCCAGTTCGAACAGGGGTCGCTGGTTCCGGCGCCTTCGCCCTCGTCGCTACTTCCATGGCGATTTCGTCCTGTCGGAGCCAGTGCTCTTTACAGGATGAAACTCCAAAGAAGATGGCACCGAATGCCAGCACCGGTAGGGCAAGTGCCCAAACGGATGTGGCCACCGACTTCAAGTTAGCGCCCTTTCTGAGCGCCAACCCTAGGACGATGACGGCGAGGACTGTCCAACAGAAAACCTGGTGGGCCTTTGCCCACTCCCAGGCCGTTACCGCCCAATCGTGTCGCCAGGTATAAACTACTGCCCCGGCAAGAACGATGGCTGGCAGAACCAGCCTTGAAGAAAACTGGGTACATCGTTTTAACCAGCCCAGAAATCTGTTTGTTATTGACCCCAACCGGGACTTTTTTAGGGTTTTAGACGGCGGGTTATTATTCGTTTTGAAATAGTAGAATGTAGCTGCCGCGATGATGGTTAATGCGACAACTACACCTAAAATCCAAAACAGAATTGTTGTGACGTTTGGCAGTTGGGGCTGTAGAAAGACTGCTATTCCCACAACAACCAACATTAAGGACAGGATAACCTTCCTTGCCCGGATCCAATCCCAGATAGTTTTCACTTTTCCTCCTTTCTCTCACCAGTTGCTTTGTCTTTTGGAGGTGTTTTACCGGAGTCGTTTTCGCCAGGACCTTCGGTGGGAACATTGAGGAACACCCCACCTTCCTTACCGGGAGCATAGACACCTCGCAACTTTCCAAGTTGTTCGGCGATTTTCATTCTTTCTCCGCCGGCCTTCACTATTGCCTCTAAACCCTCAGCTTCTCCGAGAAGAGTCGCGGCCGACTCTCTCTTTGTGGCTTCAGCAAGTGTGACCCGCTTCCGCTTCTCTTCCTCGGCGGCGTCAGCTTCTTGTTTTGCCTTGAAGTAAGCCAAGACCGAAGCCTGGAGGCTTGGGTCCGTCAACTCAACACTGACTATCCGGATCGTCGTTATCTTCTGGCCATAATCCGGGTTGATTTTCTTGTTGATGTCGGCAATCACATCGTCAAGAATGCGGGTCGATTCCTTGTCTGTTTCCAAGACAGAAATCAGCTGGTCGTAGGTCTTTTGACCAACCCAAGATCTCAAATGACCCTGCAGTTCTGCTACCAAGGCCACGAGCCAGTCGCCTGCGGAGGATAGCCCCGTAGAACGGAAGAGGGTTTTCTGTGGGTTGGTTGTAACTGTTTCAAAGACCAAGGTCATGTTGATCTGAACTTTTTCCAACCGTTTGCCGTTTGCGTCTTCCTTGCCGAACGCTGTCCCCGCTCCTGTTTCAGCGTCTTTCACTTCCGCGACGTAGTTTGGGTAACGAAAGTATAGAGAGTTTACAGTCCCTTCTCGTCTGATTATTGAGTAGCCATTTCTTTCGATTACCGTGTACCCCTCTTCTTTTTCCTTGTCTGCACCGGAAGACTCACCCATGAACTTTGTCCAGCGGAACGGGTAGGAAAAGACACGGTATGGCGGGAAACCGATCCACACAACGCCGAAGTTTCGTTCAAACCAAGAAAACTCTTTGTCGCTGGACGGGTTTGTTTTTCGCAGACGTTCCTCGAACCCATTCTTGAAAGACCCATCCGGTTTTAGTTTCTGTTCAGTGAACGCCGGATCATTTTTTCTGACAGCCGCCTGTGCTAATAGGTGTTGCCTGTATTTCTCTATTGACCCGTAAAAGATATCAAAGTCGTCCGGGTCAATGATGTAATTGTCAACCGCCATCAGATAGCGGACGCACTTGTCACCCTTCATGATGGCTTTGATTTCGCCCTCTGTTCGGAAGGTGAAGAGAAAGTCGTTTTCTGCCATGCGGGCTAGCAGTGCCCGAATCAGCAGGTACAGGATGTAGCAGACCGCCACAATGGCGGTGATTAACAGGATTGCTGTGATCATTTTCGTCCTTTTCGTGTTGTTCTGAAGCTATTCTATTGTCAAAGTCGGTATACCTGAAAGGCACCCGACGGACAATTACTGTGGCGTATTTTATCACGTTATCATCAAAAAGTCAAGTTAAAAAACAGTAAAAATACGGCTCGGTTTAGCCGTAAAATTCATTTTATATCGTTTGAAATTTTCAGTTTTTTGTTTATGGGCAAGAGAGGAGTCTTGAAACTTACAGTTTCAGTACCCTTGTTGGTTTTTTGCTTCGTTCTTCGAACTTGCAAAAAAGCTCAACAAGGCTTCAAGTCCTACACGGAAGCGTGATTTTAAAATGTGGGCAGGAGAGGACCTTCTCTCGACTTTTTGCTCGCCGTCGCTCGCAAAAGTCTAAGCACCGCCTCGTCCGTTTCGCTTGCTAGCGAAATATGACTCCGGCGTTCAAGTCCTTACGCGAAGCAAGCAGTTGCTTCGCTCCTGCCGAAATTACTCACTTCGTTCGTTATTTATGGGCAGGAGAGGACTTGAACCTCCATGCCTTTCGGCACTAGCTCCTAAGGCTAGCGTGTCTACCATTCCACCACCTGCCCAATTTATTGATTTTTTATTCCTCTTTATTTTTTTCCTTTTTTCCCGCTCTTTCGTCCGCCCAGTTGGATTCGAACCAACGACCGTTCGCTTAAGAGGCGACTGCTCTACCAACTGAGCTATGGGCGGGCGAAAGAGCGGGAATGAAATTATTAAAGAACTTTTATAAAAATAACACCAGGTAATTTAAAAGATAAGCGTTTAGTGTCGGGGTCAACTGCCTGTAAAATATAGCAGAAAACTGTTTAAAAAAGAAGATGATAAAAATTTTTTAAAAAACGCGCTTCCGATGGAAGCGCGCGCGAATTTGTGTGCACCAGCTATTGCCGGAGACGGAAAAATTGCATTCCGTTTGTGGCCGTGAGCCAATATGTTCCGGCGGCCCAGGGAAGCAAATTCCCGTCGTAGAGGCTCCATGGCCCAGTGACTTTCGGCGCGGACTCAACAAATACCACCTGCTCTCCTGCGCCGACTCCCGGCCTTATGGTTACTGGAACTTTACCACCGCTTCTCTTGCCGATGGTGAAGTGCATCGGGAAATTTGGCGTTCCCGTTTGCCCGACCGGCAGGTCAATCCTGCCTTCATAGATGACATTTCGGGACACACCGACGACTTGGTACCAGACGGATACCAGTGAACATCGCCGGTTAGCGATGTAGTCTCGCTGGTTGTCAATTTCCCGCTGTGACCAGACTTGGTTACTGAACCAGAAGCCGGCGTAATAGAGTTCGCTGACTTTCTGGTCGCTGGATTCGCCACTATTCAGGACATCGCCATTGGGGGCGACGCCGTAGATGTAGTCGGAATACTCTGGTAGCCCACTGAAGGAGTAATAAACCAGGTTGCCGGTTGTGGAGTCGTCGTCATTTGAAATTGCTCCGCCGGAAATGTCCCGGATTCGGAATGACTCGGTTGAGCTTATACGGAGCATCACCATCACCCATGTTCCCCGTTGGTCACAACCGCTTACGACATTGTTTGCCGGGTGGTTTCGGAAGAAATGGTAATTGTTTATTCTTGAAGTGTCGATGAAGTCATACCACTGCAAGCTCGCCACTGAGGCGAAATCGCGTGGCTGATTCATCACCGGCACCAATCCGGTGCCGGTCTGGAGGTACCACTCCGCGGAGTCTAGGACATAATTTTGGTCACATTTCGCGACCGGGCAGAGATAAACCATCATTCCCGCCTCAACCCCTGGCGCCGACCATGTTTTTGTTGGGATACCCCATTGTCCTCCCATAAGGGTGACGTGGGAGTTGGTGACTGTTGTTGTAACCCACGGGGTTGTACCACCGGTGGTCGTGATGATTTGAGCCAAAAGGCCGAACTGCGCGCCCAGTAGGGCGCAGCAGACCAATGCTGTTTTCATTGTCGTTTTTTCCGTTTTAACCCGTTTTACCGGGTTTGGTTTACAAGGCCTACCGTTTTATTGCACAACAATTTCAAAGTGCCATGCTCTCCATTTAGTACTGTAATATAATATTTGATTATGTCAATTTTTAATATTAGATTTGAATATATTAATATAGAGGCAGATATTTTTAATCAATAGGGGATTCAAAGATTGGATTTTGCCTCTTCTCGTTCAGCATTTTTGCTGTTTCAAACATTTTTGGCCAATAAATCATTAACATGCCATAAAGTCTAACCCACTCTCTAAAAATTTCCAGTTTTTCTTCCTGGCTATTTACAGGTATATCCCAGAGGAAAAGATTAGTCTGTTTTAGTGGGATGTCAATCAATTTTCTTTGTCGAATTATGTTTTTAATCATATCTTTTATCCAGTCTTCGGAATCGATTTTTTTATTATAGATCATTTCTGAAAACATATTAATATAACTAAAGTATTTTCCTTTTTGAGATTCTTTTACCATTTTTTCTAACTTTTTTGAGAACATTTGTTTGTCTTTACTTATTTGAAGCATTTCTTCACCGGCATTTTTCATCATTTGTATTGTCTTTTCTTCTTTTTTTATATGTGTAATGTCTAAATTTTTTTCGTTGTTTCTAATAATCGATGTTAATACGCTTATTATTACATCGGTAGTTTTTAGTCCTAATTTATCTATTCCATCTTGAGGTCCTTTTTTTTTATTATGAAGTAATGTTCCTGGTATTTGCATTGAATATCCATTCTCAAAAAAAACATTTCTTATGACACCAAAGATTGTGTCGTCCTCTCTTTGTATTGGAGAAAAAAAAGGCGTTAAGTTTTTCTCTTCAATTGCTATATTCATCGTTATGCACCAATAACCGCGGTAAATTTGATAACTGGACACAGCTTGATTTATACATCCATTTTTTTTAAAATTTTTATAACAATCAAGGTCGGACCTTGTCATATTGGGTTGTTTTTGGCCAAAGCAAAAAGGTGTTATAAATAACATCCCGCTATTTCCTCTTGCTCCTAAATAACAATCTATAATTTCTCCTGTATCACGCTTAAAATTTTTTATTAGTTCGTAATTGTTATTTACTATTTCATTTTTTTTAAATCTATTGTAAGTATCTGAAAGATTCTTGCCTAAATATTTCGTCATTTCCTCGATTATGTCTATGTCAAATTTTTGTCCGAAATCAGCGCTGTCATTAAAATTTTTATTAAGCCAGTAATCTCTTGGAGAGATCATATTAATACAGAGTTTATTTTTATCTATTTCAGTTGGAGTCTTGGTCTCCAAAACCATATCATCGTCAAACTGGATTGACTGATTCCCGGCTGATGCCAACACAAAAGTATTTCTTGCCGAACCGCCGGTCGGCACATTTATTTTGTCAGAAATTTTTGATTCACCTAGTAGGGCGAATTTTGTGATTTCGTCTGGAATATTGCCGGTATCAGAAATTTTTAACGCCAAGTTTAGTCGTGCGGTTCTATCTGCATAAAAAACATTGTTTTTATATTTTTTCTTAAATTCTTTAAGAATTTTTTGATTTCGCAATAGATTTTCTTGGTTACTGCTATCGTCTACCAGAATAAATGTATTATTTTGTTGCGTGGTATTTTTTAAAAATGGGACAATACTGTCCAGCAGATTTTTTATTTGATCTGGCCTGTCTTTTGTTGGTGAACCAATTAATATTTTTTTGTTTGCTATGCTGTTTGCAGATTCTTTAGGTGTGGTAGTATTAATTTTTAAAGATTCTATATATTGGTTAAGTGCTAAGTTCTCTATTAAGAGTTTTTGACTAATAAATTTATCAATCTTTTCATGATAGTATTTTTTAAAATATTTTTTCCCAAATTTATTTTGTTCCGCATTGGTTAGAATATTTTTTGATATAGTTATAAAAAATTTATGTATAAATTTTGCAAATAAAAATTTTTCAAACTTGTTACAAATTTCAAAATATCTGTACAAATTACTATAAGTTATCAATACTCCAATATGATTTTCTTTTGTTCGTGAGGGTATTGTTGCTTGTAATATGTACAAGTCTTCGTTGGAGATTGGTATTTCTTCATTTGTTATATGATTTATGCAAATAATGCGGTTTTTTGGACCGCTTTCAATTTTTTCATTTCTAAATTCTATGTGCGCGCTCGTGTATAATAAGCCGTTCTCCATTTTTTATGTTATTTAGATTTTAGATCATTCAAACTTTCCTACATTTTCTTTTATGCATAACCTCACTTTGTTCCTATGCCCGGGGCGAGACTCGAACTCGCACTCCTTACGGAATCCGATCTTAAGTCGGATGCGGCTACCAATTACGCCACCCGGGCAAAAGTTAATTGACAACTAATTACTCACAACTAATTACTAACAATCTACAATTAACAATTAACGGCACACGAATCATTTGAGGCACGGGCGGGAATCGAATCTTACAGGTTCAGTACCCTTGTTGGTTTTTGTCCTACGGACTCGGAAAAAAGCTCAACAAGGCTTCGCTTCCCGCGCGGAAGCGCCCCACGCTTCCTCTCGGCCTAAAGGCACGGGCGGGAATCGAACCCGCGCATATTGGTTTTGCAGACCACCGCGTTACCACTTCGCCACCGTGCCATGGAGAGATTCTAGCGATTTTATTGACATTAAGCAACACTATCAGATTTTAAGGCTTTCTATTTTTTGCCTATTTTTTTCTCCAATATCAATAATTACGTCTACAAAAGGCACGATAGGCAATTTTGTTTCATTGATTAAGAAATGGTGCAATTCTGTTCTTTTTCTTTTTACAAAAACAAGAGCGTCGGCTTCTTTTTCAGTAGGGAAGACGGAAATATAGATAATCGCCTTTTTGCCCCTGTCGGCTAATTCTGTTCTGGTGACCGTAATCATAGAAGTTCTATCCGATTCACGTTCAAAAAAAAGGGCTGCCGCCTCGTGGATTATCGCTTTAATTTTTTCTTCTTTGATATTTGCCATAATAATTTTGCGGTTATTTTTCTACAACAATAAACGATTCAATAATATCGCCCGGCGCTATGGTGATACCTGATTCTATTAAGGAGCCGAATTCAGCTCCGGTCGGAATTTCATCAACGCGAGCTTTTTGTCTTTGCAGTTCTCTTATTTTCCCGCGTCCGATTTCAGCTTCTCTTCTTTTAATTTTTACTTCATCGCCAAGAGAAAACTTGCCATCAATTACTTTTCCTCCAATGATTTGTTTGTCTTTATCTTTGCTGAATAATTTCAAAACTTTTATTGAACCCTGTTTCTCCTCAACTTTTATTTTTGGCGTTCGATTTAAGGCAAGTTCTATCAACCATTCCGAAAATTTATATATAACATCAAACAGCTTTGTTTCAATGGCGCTTCGTTCTATCAAGGTTTTCGCCCGACTGTCTATTTTTACGTTGAAACCGACGATAATTGCGCCCTTAGCGCTTTCTGCTATTTTTGCGTCGTTTTCCGATATATCTCCTACACCAAAATTTATAACCTTTACTTTAACTCTTTCGTTTTCAATTTTATTTAGTTCGTGTTTTATCGCATCAATCGTTCCGCTGGCGTTGGCTTTAATTATTATCGGAATTATAAGTTGTTCTACGCCCGCTGCTTCCGCCTGAGAATTTTTTAAATTATCTGTTAAATTGTCAGAAATTTCTTTTTCTATATTTTTTCTCACCACTTCCTCGGCCTCTTTTTTGTTTGATACGGAGTTGAACGGCGCTCCGTTTTTTGGCAGAACGCTCCAACCGATAATTCTGACTGGCATTCCCATAGACGCTTCTTTTATTATTGCGCCGTTATCATTTTCCATAATTTTTATTGTGGCAAATGCAGATCCAGCCACAATAACGTCACCTTGTTTTAAGGTGCCATTTTTTATAACAGCGGTTGCTGCCGGACCTCGGCGCGGGTCGCGATCAGCTTCAACAATAAAACCAGAAATTTCACCTTCCTGATTGCCTGAAATCCCGTTTACTTCAGCGACTAAATCTATTAATTCAAGCAACTCCGAAATACCTTCGCCGGTTTTTGCCGAAGTCGCAGTCCAAGGAATATCACCGCCATAACCTTCAAGATAGATTTCATTTTCGGCCAGACTGCCTTTTGTTCGTTCAAGATCGGCGTTTGTTTTGTCGATTTTATTTATGGCGACAATTAAAGGAATGCCGGCTTTTTTTATGCACAAGTAGGCGTCCATTGTTTGAGGCATTACGCCGTCTTCGGCGGAAACGACAAGGATGGCTATGTCTGCGCCATTGGCTCCGCAGGTTCTGATAGTCGCGAAAGCTTCGTGTCCGGGAGTGTCAAGAAAGGTTATCGCTTTCTTCTGTCCGTCGTTTTTTGTATGAATGATTTCATAAGCGCCAATTTTTTGGGTGATACCACCCGCTTCTCCGGAAGCGGTGTCTTTTTTTCTGATGTAATCTAAAAGAGTTGATTTGCCATGGTCGACATGTCCCATAACTGCCACGATAGGAGGTCGAGCTGTTTTGGTTCCGTTTTTTTCTTTTTGGTTTGATGTATCCATGTTTTAATTTAAGACTTTTTGTTGTAGCGAAAATTCCAAATTTCAAGCGCCTATTTCCAAAAAATTTCAAATTACAAAAACGAATAAAATATAGAGCATTTCGGTTTGTGATTTGTTTGGAAATTGTTATTTGGAATTTGTTATTTTTATTTTTGCTTTAGCTTTTTCTAAAACCTCTTTTTCTTCGTTGGCTAATTCGTGCTGACTTTTACCACCGATAATCGGTTTTGCAAATATACTAACTCTATCTCTATGATTTAAGCTTGAGATTACAACTCCATCGCCATTTTCCGATATGAAGGCCGAAGCAAAACTTTGATTTCCACCTTCGCCGGCGCCCTTCCACGCGTTAAAGCGAATTGTTTCTATCCCCTGAATTGATTTCCCGAGTCGTTCCTCAACATCTTTTAAATATTTACTCATTGCGTCGCGAAAATTTTTCATTGCTCGATATTCTTTTTCAATCGCATGGAAAGAATCCTCAAGGTTTTTTGCGTCTTTACCTTTTAAAATACGATTAAGTCGCAAGTCTTGATAAAAGACTGATATCCCAAGAACTAGAACGGCTAAAGCAAGAACACCTATGGTGATTTGGTCTGGTGTGAATGTCATATGAAAATGAATTCTACTACAAAAAATGTAAAATTCCAAATTCTATAGCCTATGTAGTTTGTGGAAGTCAGACTTCCGCAACAGAACAGCAAAAGATTGCCGTGGAGGTCTGACTTCCACAAAACGGAAAAAGAAAAAAGAAAACCGTCGGACCCTGCTGACATTTTTTTGGTGGGTTGGAGTTGGTTTTTTTCAAAAAAAATGTTATATATTAAATTCTATATATGTCAAATTTATCTTTAATTTTGCTCGGTTTTTTTAACGCTTAGCGCCGAAAGTCTATGATGAGAGTCTATTTAGACAATGCTTCAACAACACAAATTGATCCGAGGGTTTTGAAAGAAATCGTTTTTCATTTGAAAAACACTTTCGGAAATGCAGGGTCAATTCACAAGGAGGGAGTGGAAGCGAAAAAAGTTTTGGCAGAATCGCGAAAAAAAATCGCGGAATTTTTTGGCGCGCATTCGGACGAAATAGTTTTTACAAGTGGTGGGACTGAATCTAACAATTTAGCTATTTTGGGAATATTTAAATCAAGGTTTGGTCTTTCTGCGGATTACCTTGATTCAAAACCACACGTTATAACAACGGAGATTGAACATTCCTCCACTTTGGAATGTTTTAAACAATTAGAAAAAGAAGGTGTGGATGTGACTTATTTGTCGGTCAACGAGGAAGGGATTGTTAATTTGTCAGAATTCAAAAAAGCGTTACGACCGGAAACGGTTTTGGTTTCTATCCAATATGCCAATAATGAAATCGGTGTTGTTCAGCCGATTAGAGAAATTTCCAAAGCGCTTAGACATTTTAGAAATAATTCAAGTGCGAAAAGTTTACAGCTAAAAGTTGTGGAAAATCGCGGAGCGATTTTCCACACCGACGCTTCTCAAACGCCGGCTTATCTTGATTGTAATGTGGAAAGACTTGGCGTTGATTTATTGACTATTGATGGTCAGAAAATTTATGGACCGAAGGGAGTTGGGGCGCTTTATGTAAAACGAGGTACGTTAATATCACCGATAATTTTGGGAGGAGGGCAGGAAGGAAGTTTACGCTCAGGAACGGAAAATGTGCCCATGATAGCGGGATTGGCCAAGGCTTTTGAAATTTGCGGGAATGAAAGAGAAAAAGAATCAAAACGTTTGACTAAGTTACGCAACTATTTTTATTCCGAATTATTTAAGATGACTGGCACAAAAATGATTTTAAATGGTGATTTGAAAAACCGTTTGCCAAATAATCTTAATTTTTCAATCAAAGGTGTTGATACCGAATTTTTAACCTTACAGTTGGACGCGAAAGGTTTTGCTGTTTCCACAAAAAGTGCTTGCCTTGATTCAGGCGCCGGTTCATATGTTATTCGGGCTTTAGGGGGGGGATCATGGCGGTCAAAAAATTCTTTGCGAATTACTTTTGGCCGATGGACGACGATGGCGGATTGTTCGAAATTGATTCTGGTTCTAAAAAAGATATTGAAGAAATAATAATTTGGTATTTTTATTGGAAGCGGTCAGAATACCCCGTCCGCTTGCGGCGGGGATGAATG
>JAKAHN010000150.1 GCA_021814895.1 bacterium | reverse complement strand
CATCATTTTTTTTATCTATAGCGTCGGTTGAAACATAGGAAAAACCACCCATTATAAGCATTAAAACAGCTAAAACGCTCGCTCCAGCAACAGCAACCTTATATAGATTGTTTATATATACACCGAGCCCACCAGCTGAAGTGTCTACGACACAATTAGTCTCATTTCCCCCTATACAGTTTGTTCCCGTTCCCGGTATTGGCGCCAACTCGGTGTAACTTGTGGTATCGGCGAAAGAAATGTTAGTGGATACAATGACCGACAGGGCGACGAGAGCCATTATTTTTATAAAGCGATGTTTTGTCATAATAATTTAAAATTAAAAAATCAAAGTGTAAAATGATAATTTAAAATGGTAAAATCAAAAGCTTACCTATATTCCTTTTTATTTTTATAACTTTTCATTGTAATTTTACATTTTGATTTTTGCACTTTCAATTTCTTAGAGTCCAAAGAGATTTCTCGCCGCTTGGCCAAAAGCGATATTCAAAGATGCGTCGGCAAATTGGAAATAATCAATCGTGTTTGAAAGTTGAAGTGAAAGTATGGCTTGTCCCCCCCCACCTCCCGGATTATGGAGAACGATTGAGCTTCGGCCGTTGCTTACAGGATTGCCGTTCAAGTTCCAATCATATTTCAGATTGGAATCGTCTGGAGTGGAAGCGTTGAAAAAATACGGGACAGCGGTGACAGTGATTTCAGACGCATTTAAATTGAGTTGGTTTGCGAGTGCTTTATTATAAAGAATGCCATATTCAGGGTTATCCTCATAAAGAGCCGTTTTAGGTTGAACCGGGGTGATATCCATACTGGCATTTGCAACATATCGTTGGTCAAGCGAAGTTACCTCAACTGAAATCGTTTTTGCTCTGATTGGGATGCTACCTCTGTAATTCAAAATATTTTTACCCAAACCGGATTCATCAGTCATATTTTGAGTTCCTTCTTTCCATTTAAAAACCAATTGTTCCGGTGGAATCTGTTTTCCGTTCTGATCAATAAAATAAGGGACGGCAGTAATATTTGCCCGGCCCTGATACGAGAAATAAGCCTTACCACGATAAAAAGGCGGAGTGTAAGACTGGGCTTCAGCCAGCAGTGTTACTCCGGCGGGATTAAAGGTCAGACTTTGTGTCCAAGGAGTTCCTTCTGATGATACAAGCATAACTTCAAGAGTGGTTTGTGTGCCAAGTGAGCCGACTTGAAATTTAAAAGTTTTAAGTCCCTTCCCGCTTGAAACTGTTACGCCGTTCACCGACCAGGAAATATCGGCGCGGTTGATATCGGTCGCGCTGCTACTTAGTGTTGCTGTTACAGTTTGGTTCGGGCCGGGAGTTTGGGGAGATATATTCAAAACCGCCAAATCAATACCGGGAAGCTGGGCGCTTGCGAAAGTAACCGGAATAAATAGGAAAGCGGTGATTATTAAAATGTTTTTCAGCCTCATAATACGATAAATTATAACATAATTATAAGTTAAAGTTTTTTCAGACCAAGTTTTTTTCAACAGGTTTGATGCCGTCAACAGATTTCTCTCCACTTTTAACAGCGGTATTTACTCTTTCCGCGCCAGTCCCCGCTTTAACGCTCACAGCTTGAAGTTTTTCGGCCATAGCTTGTTCGTTAGAGCTTAATCCGGCAATTGCGTTTCCGGAACCTCCTTTTTGCAAGGCAGTTCTGGCGATTTGTGCCGCTTTTTCTCCGACAATCGGAACATTTCCCATTGTTCGCGACCCGTCGGTAATAAGCCAAGCGTAACCGATGTCCATTACCCAAGCAGGCATTGCTCCGCCGGTAAGTTCACCAAGTCCGAATGCTATTAGCAGACTCGTAGCAAGTCGCCAATCAAGCATATTGTTGATAAGAAAGAATGTAACCAAAGAAAGGCCGACAAATATATCTACAAGCCAATTTACAAAAAAACCTATGCCAATAGCGTCAATTCCTATTTGGGCCAAATCAATAACCGCCGTGGCTGTAAACAAAAGCGCCCAGGTTGCCGTTGAAAATTTTCCTTCTTGTAGCGAAGCCGACGCGTTATCTTGCGCGGTTTCGTCAGTCGGAGTTTGTTTTTCGTTTGAGTTAGCCATTTTATAAAATGCAAAGTTAAAAAATCAAAATGGAAAATAAACAACTAAAAAATTAAAAAGAGGTCAGACCTCAAACTTCAAGAGATGTCTGACCTCAAGGGAATATAATTTTGACATTTTTCGCTCTTTTTTCATTTTGATTTTTACGTTTTCAATTTTCAGATATTGAAACCTCCTCTTTTCCTCTTTTAATCGCCAGAAGTTGGGACGGGTCGGAAGTGATAATCTGGTCTTCCGTATAAGAGGCGATGATTTTTATGGCGACATGCTTGAGACCGACAAAGAAAATTCCTTCGCCGACAGACGATTCAAGCAATAAATATTTTTCCTCATCAGTTAATTGAAAGATTTGCTGAAGATGATCAATCGTTGAGGGAGATTGTTTGAGAAGGACTTGCATAGAAGAGTTGGTGATAATCGGAGTGCCGTAAGGAGATTTCAAAAAGTCATCAACGTCTTGAGTTATAGTTGCCACCCCCAAATAATATTTACGACCTCGTTTAACCATTCTAGCCAAGAATGACGCGGTGTCTTCGGACTTCATCATCCACCATGCCTCGTCAATTA
>JAKAHN010000149.1 GCA_021814895.1 bacterium | reverse complement strand
CTTGATAAAATATTCTGGGCATTCTGTGAATGAGCCCCTCTGCCGCCCTTGGTATCAAACGCAACCGTAGCATCCTGTCCGCAATAAGTGATAATTGTAGATTCGCCCCCCGGATGCATCGGTATGAATGCGGTAACATCATATACTTTTCCGCTTATAAGTAGCCAGCAATCACTGCCACTGTTATGTTTGGATATTTCCGACATTGTCAGAACAACCGCTTTTGACAACTGACTTTTGTTTTGAGTGGCAGCTCCCGAAGTAATCGGGGATACAACAGGCGCGTTAATCGCCTGGCGGGAAGTGACACCGGCCGTGGCAAAAACTACCAAGGCCGTCCAAAAAATAATCAGAGTGATTGTTACTAATGTTTTAGTTTTAAACATAAGATAAAAAACAATGTCTTTATATTATATACGAATTCAAAGACAATTCGTTTCACCTTTAACTACATATTGAACTCCTCGGTATGAATGTACTCCGACGGAATTTTTTCGTCTTTAAGACCCTCTTTCATTGAGCTCATCATCGCTAACGGGCCACAAATAAAAATACTCTTTCCCTGCAAGCCGTTACTCAATGCATTTATATTCGAGATGCTAAGCTGGCCCACTTTTCCGGAAGTCCATGGCAAAAATGAAAAATTATGATTACCGGAAGAAATATCTTTGAGCTCATCCGAATAAACTCCGTCGGATGAATCTCTGAAAGAATAATATAGATCGATTTTATATTCGGACCAATTTATACTGCGCGCCATGCTTAAAAATGGCGTAATGCCAATTCCTCCGGCAATCCATATCTGTTGCCTGCTTTTAGCATTTTTATAATTAAATTTTCCAAAAGGACCTTCTATTTTTGCCTTGTCGCCGATTTTTAAACCGGACAATTTATTTGTAAAATCCCCTGCCATTTTTGCGGCAATCTGGATGGAAGCATCACTAGGGTTGGAGATGAGAGAAAATGGGTGCGCTTCCCCACTAATCGAATCACTTTTAAAACTTATAAAAACAAACTGTCCCGGTATATATTCTATTTTTCTGCCAACGGGACCGAGTGTTATCTCGGTCACGTCTTCTCCGGCCATACGCACATCCTCAATTTCATATGTAAACCGACGAATACTCAGCGGATAGAGGATGGTTCTATAAAAATAAGCGGAAATGCCTGCAATGGAGATTAAAATCATATACCAACGAAGCGGGAGGTTAAACGAAACATCGCTGGGAATAAAAAGCATATGAAGCCCGCCGACAAAAAAGAACGCCCCCAGTAATTTATGGGACAATTTCCAAGTTTCATATTTCATCACATTCTTTACATAAAAAGTGATAACAAGAAGAATAATCATCCCTAAAAGGGAAATTTTCCCGTAATTGATGGCGGCGTCACCGAATGAAAAAATAAATCCGGATGCGATTTGGATGGAACTTGGAATATAGCGTATAGCAAGCATCAGCGGATGGAACAAAAGCAGGATAAACGCAAGTCCGCCAAGCATATGATGAAGACTGTAAGCTCTTCCCAGGCCATCAAAATATTTATCAAAAATTTTTAACCGGGCGCTCAAAAAAAGAACAACCGCAAACATGCTCATCCCAATAAGGCCGGTTAACTGGCCGAAACTGGTAAAAGTTTCCACCAGATTTCCGAACCGATAATTAATCGGCTCCTGAAAAAGCCAAAACAGCGCCGGCATAAAACAGGCGGCGGTAATAAACACCACTCCCAGATTATTTCTGAGCGTTTCTTTCATATGATTTAAGGAGTGATTTTATATGACGTTTTTGATTTTTTCCAGATGTTTTATAAGCGTCGTCACATATCCCCATTCGTTATCGTACCAGGAAAAGATCTTCACCAAATTTCCACCGATGACTTTGGTGAATTTCAAATCAACTACCGCTCCGTAAGGCATTCCGATAACATCCGAGGAGACCAATGGTTCTTCACTAACCGCCAATATTCCCTGCCAGCGAGGCAAGGCGGCGGCAGTTTTCAAAATTGAATTTATTTCTTCGGCAGTTGTCGGACGTTTTGAAATAAAGGTTATATCCGAAACCGAACCGGTAACCGAAGGAACGCGAATAGACGTACCGTCAAAATTTCCGCTAAGTTCGGTAATTGCTCTGGTAACGGCGATTGCCGCTCCGGTTGTGGATGGAACAATATTTTGAGCGGCAGCTCTTCCCCGCCTGAAGTCATCCCCTTTTACGGGACCATCAACCAACGATTGCGTTGCCGTGTAAGAATGAACCGTATTTAATACCGCTTTTTCTATTCCGGGATTTTCCAACAGCACGGCAATAACCGGCGATGCCGAATTTGTAGTGCAGGAACCGTTTGATGAAATTTTACAGGTTCCTAACTTTTCCTCGTTGACTCCAACCAAAACAGTTTGTCCCAATTCGCCATCGGCATCTTTAGCAGGCGCGGTTATTACCACCCTTTTGGCTCCGGCGTCCAAATGAACTTTGGCTTTTTCGTAAGATTCAAAAACTCCGGTTGATTCCACAACGACATCAATCCCAAGCTGACCCCAAGGAAGTTGGGTTGCGTCTTTTTGTTGTAGAAATTTTATTTCTTTTCCTCCGACAATCAGAGCTCCTTTTGTTGCATCGCCTTGAACATCAACATCCCACGTCCGGTAGACCGTGTCGCGCCTCAAAAGATACGCAAGATCATCAACGTTCCCCAA
>JAKAHN010000148.1 GCA_021814895.1 bacterium | reverse complement strand
GTTCCCCCAGTCCTCACCAATAAAATTAAATTCTTAAATTATGGGCAAGAAAACCAAGTTGAACACAAAAAAATCAAAAAGAATTATATATAGAAAGATTGAAGAAAAAGAATATAGACGACTTCAAAGATTAGATGAAAGAATTAAATTGTTAAGGTTTTATTTAAAACCAGCTAATAGAATTTTAGAACAGATAAAAAAATAACAAACGGTTCAGCTATAAAAATAGCCGCCGGTTAAGGCGACTATTTGCTGGCAAGTGGTAGGCCGGATTCTGTGATATAGGCCACAACCAGTATAGCTGACCATAAAGGTCGGCTTTTTTAGTTTTATAAAAATAAAAATGAAAAAAACATTGTCAGTCATTGCCGATACCATCATTCTTTTTGCGCTGTTGGATTTGGCAATACTTTCCGCGGCTATTTTGCAAGTTGGTGTAGAAGGGAGAACCGGTTATTGGAATGGATTTTGGTTAGCGCAAGCAAAATTCGTAGTGGGATTACTAAATTAAAATCGTCGAAAAAAGGTCTCATTGGCGAGGACTGGAATCTTCAAAATACTGGTTTCGGAGACGTTTCCGGTAGAAGGTTCCCCCAGTCCTCACCAATAAAATTAAATTCTTAAATTATGGGCAAGAAAACCAAGTTGAACACAAAAAAATCAAAAAATACTTCGTTAGTCGTAAAAAATAACTACAACTTAAACAGTCCGGTTCAAATGGCCGGAATGGCTAATGTTCTTAAAAATTACATCATCAAAAATAATCTTTCCGTGAAAATAGTCGGGCGAGATTATGTGATGGTTGAGGGTTGGCAATATGCCGGCGGACTTCTCGGAACTTTTCCGAGAATTGTCGAGGTTAAAAATCTTTCCACCGGCCAAGAAATTAAATGGCAGGCTCAAGCTGAAATCGTCAATGTCAAAACCGGCAAAGTCATAAGCACCGGTTTCGCGGTTTGTTCGAAAAAGGAATCCAAGAAGGCGACCTTTGACGAGTATGCGATCCTTTCGATGGCGCAGACGCGTGCAATTGGTAAGGCCTTTCGAAATGTTATCGGCTGGGTAATTAAATTTGCCGGATATGAAAGCACTCCGTCAGAGGAAATGATTAGGGCGGGAGAAGAACCGGTAATCAATAATTCTCCCGCGCCGGAAAAGATTAATCAACAAGAGGAGGTGAATTTATTGAGAATGATGCTTAATGCGGGATATGGAAGTAAAGGCAAAGCAATCGCCGGAATAAATCGCCTTCTAAAAATAAACATCAAGGAATTAAGCGAGCTTACTCAAAGCCAGGCTAAGTCGGTTACAGTCGCCTTGTTGCAAAAGAAGCACCAAAAAAATGGTTAAAACAAAACCTTACAAAGATATAACCTTGGAATTTGATGAGGAGAAGCACCGATTTACAATAGCCGGCCGCGACATAATTTCTGTTACGGGGGCGACCTCAATGATTTACAAGGAATTAACTTGGTGGGCCGCCGGAGAGGCACTAAAAAAACTCGGTTGGTATAACGAGAAAAAAATCAAAGAAATTGCATCGAACGAAGAAGAGTTTAATCGATTAATTTCTGTTGCTGATAACAATCTCGCAGAAACGTTTGAGAAAATTAAAAAGATGGACGCCAAAGAGTATTTTAACCATCTAAAGGAGGCCTATAAAGCTCATAAAGAAACAAAAGACGCGGCTGCCGACTTGGGAACACAAATACACGATTTAATAGAGCTTTTTATCAAAGGGAAAAAGCCAAAAATACCAAATGACGAAAGAGTAAAAAACGGATTTCTGGCCTTCCTTAAATGGGTTGACGAAAATAAAATCAAATTTCTTGGTTCTGAAAGTCATATTTATAGCAAGAAATATGACTATGCCGGGATCCTCGATATTGAGGCCAAAATTAACGGCAAGTTGGCAATAGTAGATATTAAAAGCTCCAACGGTATCTACAACGAGATGCGTTATCAAGTTTCCGGTTATCGGGGCGCCAAGGAGGAAATGACGAAAAAGAAATATGAGGAAAGCTGGATTATCCAACTTGGGAAAGAAACCGGAGAATTTAAAGCATATCGTCTTGACGACCATCCGAAAGATTTTAAAGCGTTTCTTGGGGCATTAGCAATCAAACGTCGAGAAATTGAATTAAAAAAATAATTAAAAGGCTGGTGCTTGCCTAAAACTTAACCGCAAGGGGAAACATCGGCAAGTAATGAGGCTAAGTGAGTCTCGACCCTTAACCAAACAGCCAGCACTTCAAAAAATGAGATTATTTGCACGCACAATTTACGGGCATCAACGAGAAGTCGGCCAGTTTCAAGACGGCTTAGCGGTTTTTTTGGTTTATCAGGAACATTTTTTCCAAAAAGCCCGGGCGTGGGGAATAGACGAAGATGTGTTTCACCGGTTAGAAGAATTAAATTGTCAAAGAATAACTTTGAAAATTCAAGATACGGGAGAGCAGTTTACGGCAGATTTCAAGGATTTTGTTCTGCATTCTTGGTCCCACCAGTTTATAAAATTTGCTCCAAAACGATTTTTAGCGCTGGAAAGATGGCAAAGAATTCCTCCGAAAAGTCGAGAAGAGGAAGAAAAAGAAATTTTAATGTCCGCGCTAATTTGAATTATGGATGAAAAATTAGTTCCTAATTCAACTCAAATACCTAATTTTATTTTGGATTTTATTATTCCAAACATAACCGAA
>JAKAHN010000147.1 GCA_021814895.1 bacterium | reverse complement strand
CTATTACTCTGTCTCTAAATTAAAACCTCTTCTTGAAATCTTAAACAGCTGATATATGAGTGGGAGAAAAATAACGATAACTACCGCATCTGAAAACCAGACCGCCCCATAATCATCGGTGCCAAAGGTAATGAAATTATAATACCAAAAAATATAATAAACCAGGGGGGTGGCGGAAAGCCAAAACATAAATTTTTTTGTCATTAATTCCGGATAAAAAGCGTGAAACATGAGACCAAACGGCAACAACCAAACAAAATACCACGGCCAAACCGATTTTTGCCAAACCAATAAATAAACCATCGCGACAGCAAAAATGACTGAAATATAGCCTTCCGGACGAAGAACAACTTTTTTAAATATTACTCTAAAAAAAGAAATAATAATCGGCTTCAAAAGATATAACGCAAAAATCAACAGCGAACCCTGAACCAGGCGTGTCAAATAAAAATGGGTCGATCCGTGAAGAAAATAATTGAACAAAGGGTAAAGTGAATAATAAATCGAAGCAAAAAGACTCATTACCGCCCATTTTGATTGAAGGATGAGAGATTTAAACACAATGAATCCCTCCCAATAACCTGACCAAACTAAATAAGTAATGCCGAGCGAAATAAGCAACCCAAAAACAAACTCCGTAATTTTATTTTTATAATTTTTCAAATCAACCCCCTGCAACCACCAAACAATAAAAACCGGAGTGAAAAAAATCGGAATAAATTTAATCCAAACTCCGATCGCAAGTGCCGGAAAAACCGCCCACCATTTATTTTTTATGGCAAACAATATGGCAAGCAATAAAAATATTAACCAAAAACCGTCGAAATGGCCGTTGATAACCCATTCAAATAAAACCAGGGGCTGAAGAGCCCACCAACTAAAAATTTGATTGTTATCAAAATCCGGTCTTAATAACCCGATAATCTTCATTGTTAAATAACCAACTCCAAAATAACACAACAACACGAACAATTTCCAAATAACCATAAAACGAACAATGCTGTCGGAACTAAGATCGTAGATAGCTTTAAACAGACCAGCGCTGATCGGCCCGTATTGAAACCCTGTCACATCACCATCGGTTAAACCTTCTAAAAAATAAGTCTTTCTCGGCCACTCCGCAGAATAAATATTTTTTCCACTCGACACGAATTTGCCGGCGCTAAAATAATATGAAACATCCGCCGACCCAAACGGTAAAATAAGCAAAGATAAAAAAATACCAATAACCGCGAGCGCCTTTGTCGCTTTGCCGGTTTTAAACCATAAAAAATAACTAGATAAAATAAGTAAGGAAAAAATCAGGAGGGAGTAAAAATAAGCAAAAATTCTGCCGCTGAGAAAAGCCTTCTTTGAACAAAAAAACCAAAAAGATTGAAACTCACAACTCAAATTGGCTACCCCTGAATACTCGCCAATCGAAAATAATGCCATCAACAACAACGGAATAATAACAATGTAGCGTGAAATCAATTTCATAAATTATCCTTTCTAGCTACACCGATCAATGACAGACCAAAAGGCAGACCCTTGAATAATTTATAAATAAATGTTTCAACCTTGTACCAGAACCCCAAAACAATATTTATTGGCCGACTATTTATCTTAACATCCGAATCAGTTTTTCCGGCGATCTTAAATACCATCCTCTGAATGATCGCCGGAACAAGGATGGCAGAATGAATCCACGCGATGTTTGTTTTGGAAAATGATCCCGATAATAGATCAAAAAACTGTTTCTTCGAATAACGACGAACATGGTGAAGAGCTATGTCATGATAAGAAAAAAGCCTTTGATGAGCCGGGACGGTGGCTATGATCACACCGCCGGGCTTTAGCACCCGCTTCACTTCCGCCACGGCCTCGAAATCTTTTTCAATATGTTCTAATACATCAGACGATATCACCAAATCGAAAGTATTATCGGCATAGGGCAACTTAATCCCGTCTCCTTGAACTACTTTCAAATTTTTTTTCCGGCAATACTCCAATGCTTTTTCGCTCACATCCACGCCCTCACATTCCGCGCCAAGCTCGTTCAACATCTGCATGACACCGCCGGTTCCGCAACCGACATCTAAAACCTTTTTCTTTGATACATCACCAACCTCGCGATCGATTGCGAGTCGAAGAAAAGTACGCTTAGCCACAAACCACCAGTGGTTTTTTTCCAGTTCGTCCATTTTTTTATACTCGCTAATTTCCATAAACTTATTTATACAACCCTTTAATTTGGTTGGTCTTCATCTGAACAAGCTCCTTGAACGAGCTAATTACCGCATTCATGACCTTCACCTTGGAATTGCTGTCGTGCGTCCACAAGACCGGCATCTCAACTATTTTAAGTTTATGCAAACTGGCGATATATAATAATTCGGTATCAAAACCCCAACGATTTATCCTAGCGCGCGGAAAAATAATTTTTACTGCCCTGGCTGAAAAACATTTAAAACCGCAGGTAAAATCCGTGACACCCGGAACGAGCAGGTTAGAAATTTTCGTAAAACCGTGTCCCAAAAAAGTTCTAATTTTTGATTCACTTTTTTTAATTTGTGATTTATCGAGCCGGCGGCTGCCGATAACTACATCCGCGCCGTCTTTAACCTTCAATAAATAATCAAAAGCTGACAGCGGCGTGGCAAGATCAATATCAAAAAATACCACCCAGTCCCCCGCCGCCGCGAGAGCGTCCTGCCTTACCGCA
>JAKAHN010000146.1 GCA_021814895.1 bacterium | reverse complement strand
CTTTTGATTTAAAACACTTTATTTTTCCTAGTGTCTAAAGCCTAGCGCTTAAATAATTCCCGCCTTTTTAAGCACGGCGTAAGCGCCTTTTTTGTTGATAGTTTTTATCGCTTTTGTGGAAATAGTAATAGAAACCGTCTTTTTGAGTTCCGGAATATAGATTCTCTTTTTTTGCAAATTCGGATACTTCCTGACCATTCCGGTCGGATTGAACTTTGTGGCGCGGGTGCGGTTGCTGTAACCTCCTCCCATTTGGGAGCCTTTATTTAATATTGGACAAATTTTTGACATAATAATTTTGGTTTTTATGTTATTAAAATCGTTTTTGCAGTTTTTCCGGCTGTTTTATTAAGTGTCGCGATATGATAGCATAAGAATTACAAAAAGCAAATATGGATACCGTTTTTCAAATTATCATTTTAATAATGTCTGTTGTTGTCCATGAAGTTTCTCATGGTTTTATGGCAAGAAGGCTTGGCGACAGAACTGCCGAGTATGCCGGCCGGTTGACTCTTAATCCGATAAGGCATATTGATTTGTGGGGCTCGGTGATTGTTCCGCTTATCCTGGTAATTTCAAAAGCGGGGTTCATTATCGGCTGGGCGAAGCCTGTGCCGGTAAATCCATACAATTTGCGCAACCAGCGATGGGGCGAAGCGCTAGTGGCGGCTGCCGGTCCGGCGTCAAACATCGTCCTCGCGCTAGTTTTCGGACTTTTTATCCGTTTCGGCCTAGTTCCTTTTTCGGTTTTGCCAGCTGTTGGGCTCATTGTTTACATCAATCTTATTTTGGCTGTTTTTAATTTGGTCCCGATTCCTCCTTTAGACGGTTCAAAAATCCTTTTTGCTTTATTGCCCCCAAGATTTTTTCATTTCAGAGAAATTTTGGAGCGTTACGGACTTTTTTTCGCTATAATCTTTATTCTCTTCCTCTGGCAATTTGTTTCGCCGGCGGTAGAATGGCTGTTTCGTATTATTGTCGGGTAGGCTTGCATTTTTAAGCGGTTTGTATTACATTATCGGAACGACCGAGACGGTCTTTTTAATTTCAATTTCTACCAAAAAAACATAATTCATTTTTTTAAGATGCCAACAATCAATCAATTAATAAAAAGAAAGAGATCGACACCGGGAAGGAAGTCAAAATCTGCCGCTTTGACCCGCGGTTTCAATGTTCTGAAAAATCGGCCGGTTCATTATATGGCGCCGTTCAAAAGAGGTGTTTGCATAAATGTTACAACAAAAACTCCTAAGAAACCTAACTCAGCTATCAGAAAGATTGCTCGTGTGCGATTGACAAACGGCATGGAGGTAACCGCTTATATTCCCGGAATGGGGCACGCTCTTCAAGAACACTCCGTTGTGTTGCTTAGAGGCGGAAGAGTTAAGGATGTCGGTTTGCGATATCAGGTTGTTCGAGGCGTACTCGATTCAACAGGTGTTGAGAAACGAATGAAGGGTCGCAGTCAGTACGGCGCGAAGCGCCCAAAGAAAGCATAAAATTCAAGGCACTAGGCGTTAGGCTCTAGGCACTAGGGAAGAAGATATCAAAAATAATTTCCTAAAGCCTAAAGCCTAAAGCCTAAAGCCTAGTAACATGAGAAGAAAAATAAAAAATAGGAACATTGTCGGGCCAGATCCAGTGTATCAATCAATTAAGATTGCCAAGCTGATTAACTATATTATGCAGGAAGGCAAGAAGCAGACCGCCAGAGATATCGTCTACGGTTCATTGGATGTGATAAAAGAGAAAATGAAAACCGAAAATCCGGTGGAGGTTTTTGAAAATGCCATAAAAAATACCGCCCCTCTTATGGAAATCCGCTCTCGCCGAGTGGGAGGCGCCAATTACCAAGTGCCGGTTGAAGTCCGTCCGGATAGGAGATTGGCTTTGTCCCTACGCTGGATTATTGAAGGAGCAAGAGATAAGAAAGGTAAACCGATGGTGGAAAAATTAGCCGAAGAGCTGATTGCCGCCGCCAATAACGAAGGCAATGCCGTAAAGAAACGGGAGAATACTCACAAGATGGCGGAAGCCAACAAGGCTTTTGCCCACTTTGCTTGGTAGGGCGCTCGGATTACTTTAGAAAAAGCACGGTATTTTCCTGCTGGAAAATTGGCATAATACGCATTTTTGGGAAAATTCCTCGTACTCGCGCCAGCCGCGCTCACAAGTCTTTTTCTAAAGCAGCCCTCTCTTTGAGGTAAAAAGGCAATCAGAAAAATTTTAGGCCGCGAAGGTTTTTTGACATTTTTTTTAAAATCATTGGCCGTTTGTGATACAATATAAACCGTTAATATTAACAGTTTGTATAATTTATTATGGCAAAAATTCAAAATATCGCAGCTTATTTTTTTATAACTGCAGTTGCTATTTTATCCATAGTTTCGGTTCTTGGAGTCTGGAATTTTTTTGATAGAGACGTGATTATCAAATCTTTTAGCACGTTAGGTTTATTGGCCGTAGTTGCGGTTGTGGTGATGGTGGCGGGGCGTTTTTTGGACAGCGGTTCTGCCGCCGAAAATGGAACTATGATAGTTGCGCCTGATCCGACTTTCCCGGTAATAAGGAAGATGACGCTCACGCTTTTAATTGTTGCCGTTTCACTCCTTGCTCTTCTCGGGGTGATGGCTATTTGGGAATTGATCAAAGACAAAGACGTTTTATATAAATCTTTAGGTTCTCTCGGAGTTCTTGCGTTCGGC
>JAKAHN010000145.1 GCA_021814895.1 bacterium | reverse complement strand
TTTTGATTTACCATACCGACTTCTCGGCGAAGGCGTGCTGGTGGTGTTCAGCGGAGACGAGGAGTTATCGTTCTTATGACGATCAACCGCTCCGATCGAACTAATAAAAATAATATTTTTCAAACGGCTCGAACCACACAAGATATCTGCAATCGCCCGGGTGGATTCAAAGTTTACCTTATCATCTTCTTCGTTGCTACCAAAAAAATTAACATTTGCTGCCAAATGAAAAACATAATCGCAGGATTGAATAATCTCTTTAAATTTTCCAATTTCATTCAGGTCACCTTTCAATTTAACAATACGCTGGTCGACAAATTCGATGTTCCTTCTTGCTAGAACATAAATAGTCGAATCGATCGGAAATGATCCAAGTCTTTTCAAAAAATGTCCTCCCATAAACCCGGTTCCGCCGGTGATAAAAATTTTCATTTTTTCAGCCATATACTATTAAATCATGCCCCTTTATGAGATACCAACACAAATCCATCGGCCAACAAACGTCGATATAAACGGCAAATTTTATGCAGGAACTTATTGCCATTGCTATACGGCAAAACCTCATCAACCGTAAAGCCGTTTGTCTGGTGAAACATCCGGATAAATTTTTCATTAAAAAACCTGATATGCTGAAATTCCCACGGCATATTGATATGGCCGTCCGGAAGCACGCCGTCCGTGCCGATGATCGTGCCATTTTTCAGATAATACAGCCTGAAAAACCAATAACCCATATTTGGCAAAGAAACAAAAAGCTTGCCGCCGGGCTTTAAAATTCTCTTGATACTATTCATCGCGGCCTGAGGCGACGAAAGATGCTCGATATTATCCAGCCACAAAACATAATCGAAGACAGCGTTCTCGTATGGAAGCGGGCCGCAGATATCGGCCTCGAGAACATTTTTTCCCCCTCTCTCTTTCGTCATCGCCACTCCTTCGGCGGAGAAATCCACTGAGAAAACATTGGTGAAACCCTGTCCAATCAGCCAGGCGGTCATATCTCCCTTGCCACAAGCGAAATCCAAAATTTTCGCGTCTTTTAGCACAGCCGAAAATTTATTTTTCAAAATTTCATTCCGGCGCTGATTGTCTTCGGTTGATAGATCCCTCCCCTTCCAGTGCTTATCATGTTCCGTTTGCAGAATAGTTTTCATAATGGTAACAATTTTTTAATTGCAAATGGGAAAAAATTAATAAATGACCTCAGTCCGGACATGGCCAATTTATCTTTATCCATTTCAAATACTTCCGGAATCGGCTCAGCAATCTTTCTCCCGATCAAAAAATACGTGGGCGCTAGTTTGCCGGAGCGTATTCCGCCGGAACTGAAACTATCACCGCCCACCGACGAACGGATAAGATGAGTGGCGTGCCAAAATTTATTTTTCAAAATAACTGTTTTTTTAACTTCGATAATCGGTTTGGCTAGTTTTTTGGAATATAAATCATCGTTACTATAATCCCCTTGCCATGCCACATCATCATTTTTCGCAAAACGGATAGTTTTGTAGCCCGGCATATAATGCGTGTGAAAAATATCGCCGACACATTCAAAAAAATACGACTGGATAACTTCAGCATTTCCTTCTCCGATAAGTCCGACCGCCTCCCCCATCCCCCGTTCAGTCCAAACTTCATCACCATCCAGAATCATAAACCACTCCGTGTCGGTACGATCGACCATCTCCTGCCGAAGCACGGTATGCCTCTTTTTGTCGCATTCGCCTTTTTCTTCGAAGATAATTTTGCCGGGAAATTCTTTCGCCAACCCGCTAATAATTTCCGGGGTTCGGTCGGTCGAGCCGGTATCAAAAATCAAAATAACTTCGACAAACGCAATCACCGATCTGATAGCGTAAGCAATAAAATTTTCTTCATTTTTTACAAGACAATGCGCTGTAATCGACATATCAAACCACGTTAATTTGCTTAAATCTAAGCAAATACCATGAACAAACGGCATTATACAAGAATGACAGCATAATTCCAAGACCGAACGTATAAGCCGCACCTATGACCCCAAAACGGGGTATTAAAACAAAATTGAGAGCTAGATTTACCGCTAACTGCAAAAAACCGGAAAACGCCACCAAGTGAGTTCTGTTGAAGGCCGTAATCAAAAGGGAAAATGGTATCGCAATAAAATTGATAAGCATACTAAAACTCAAAACCAAATAAACCGGCAAAGCCTCAACATATTTGTGTCCAAATACAAAACCAATAATAATTTTAGACGGATAAATAAGAATACCGATAATAATGGTTAACGGTATCAGCCACACTAAAGCCCGGCGGCAAAACTGAACTAACTCAACATTGGAACGCAGACTGTTCATTTTCGGCATCAACACAGTTGTAATTGATTGCTGGGCGAGAGAATAAACATAAACAAATTGAAATGCCATCGAATAGACTGCTACCTTTTCCAGGCCCATCAGGTTGCTGAGCATTATTTGATCTACTCTACTCGCCAAAATGGCGGAGAGTGACCAAATCGTTAGCCAAAAACTAAATTTTGCCAATTGGGAATGCAGTTGTTTTTTTATCTCAGGTAAAACAGTGACCTTCGAAAAATGAGCCGGAAGAAAACGGTAGGTAAAAGCAAAAAGGAACCACGGGATAATAAGATAAACAACGAGATACGAAAACACATCTCTGAAACCTAGGAACTATAAAACGATGACAAATCATAACCTGGCCAACACTTTCAACGCCTGCACGATTGAAT
>JAKAHN010000144.1 GCA_021814895.1 bacterium | reverse complement strand
GGCTGTTATTTGTTTAATTCCATCTATCCCATTAAAGATGAAAAAGGCGACGTTGCCAGCTTGGTAATATTCGTTGAAGATATAACCGATAGAAGAAAGATAGAAAATGATTTGCGTGAAAGCGAGGAAAGATATAGACAGATGTTTATTAACTTGCGTTCGGCTGTTGCCGTTTATAAAGCCGAGGATAACAGGAATAAGTTTATATTTGAAGATTTTAATCCTGTTGCCGAAAAAATAGAAGGTATTACAAAAAAGGAGGTTGTCGGAAGGGACGTTACCGAAGTTTTCCCCGGTTCAATTAGAATGGGTATAGTTGATATATTTAAGAAAGTGTATCAAACGGGAGAACCCCAATATTCTCCCGAGAGTCTATATGCCAATGGGCACCAATCCTGGAGAGAAAATTATATATATAAATTGCCCAATGGTAATATTGTTGCTATCTATGGCGATGTGACCGAAGAGGTCACTAGAAAAAAACAGCTTGGGGAAAGCGAAGAACGATACAGAGATTTGGTTAATTTTTCTCCCGATGCGATTATTGTACATACCGACAGAAAGATAGTTTTTGCAAATCCATCGGCAGTCAAATTATTCGGCGCTAAAAAAATTGACGATTTTATCGGAAAATCCATATTTGATTTAATTTCTCCTCAAAGTAAAGAAATTGCCGAAAAAAGAATAGAAAAGGTATTAGTAGAAAATATTGGCGTTCCGATGGTTGATGAAGTATTTATCAAATTTGATGGAACTTTATTGGATGTGTCGGTGATTACCGCCCCATTAATTTATAATGGAAAAAAATCGATTCAAGTAGTGCTTAACGATATTACCGAAAGAAAAGATTTTGAAAGAAAAATCCAAGCGGTAAACTCCGATCTCGAGAAATTTAAACTTGCCGTTCAAAACGCTTCTGATCATATTATAATAACCGATGCTGACGCCAAAATACTCTATGCAAATATCGCGGCATCCAAAATTACCGGTTATCCGATAAGCGAAATGATTGGCAAAACCCCCCGTCTTTGGGGCGGTCAAATGCCTTTGGATTTCTACAAACAAATGTGGAAAGCGATAAAAGATGAAAAGAAGTCATTTTTTGGCGAGGTTACAAATAAGAGAAAATCCGGGGAATTATATCAGGCAGTCGCCAGCATATCTCCGATTTTGGACGACAACGGGAATATTCTATTTTTTGTCGGAATCGAACGTGATGTTACAAAAGAAAGGGCGATTGATAAATCAAAATCGGAATTTGTGTCGCTTGCTTCTCATCAATTGCGTACGCCTTTGTCTGCAATAAACTGGTATACGGAAATGCTTTTGGATGAGGATGTTGGTAAACTTAATACCAAACAAAAAGATTATCTTGGAGAAATTTACCACTCAAGCAAGCGCATGGCGGATTTGGTCGGGTCCTTGCTTAATGTTTCTAGAATTGAGCTTGGTACTTTTGCCATAGAACCGAAACCGACCGATATCACGGAAATATTGAAGTCCGTGATAAAGGAACTCTCACACGAAATAAAAAAACGCCGTCAGAAATTGGTGGAACAGTATGATAAATCAATCGGATTGCTCGATATTGATCAGAGTTTGATGCGCATTGTTTTTCAGAATTTGATATCAAATTCCGTCAAATATACCCCAAACAAAGGTTCGATTAAAATTGAAGTTAACAAAATAGGAGGCAACATTATAATATCCGTAGCCGATACCGGCTATGGGATTCCGGAAAGCCAGCAGTCAAGAATTTTCGAGAAATTCTTTAGGGCAGACAACGTAAGAGAGGTGGAAACGGACGGGACCGGTCTGGGGCTTTATATAGTCAAAGAAATAGTCGAAAAATCCGGAGGTTCAATCTGGTTTGAGTCCAAAGAAAACAATGGAACCAAGTTCTATGTTTCATTGCCTGTTATGGGAATGATTAAAAAGACTGGCACTAAAAAACTGATATAGCGCCAAAATCAATTTTATGCTATTATTTTTTTATAAACCCAAAGGTCAATATTAATATAAATTAGACATGGAACAGCAAGCAAAATCATTGCTGATTGTAGAAGACGAGCCGTCGGTTTCGGGCGCCTTGTCGGATAAATTTATCAGGGAGGGGTTTACCGTTTATGAAGCAAAAAACGGCGCTGAGGGGCTAAGAACCGCCCTGGAAAAAAGACCGGACCTAATTTTGTTGGATTTGGCGATGCCAAAGATGGACGGAGTGGAAATGATGAGGCGATTGAGGGAGGAAAATGTATACGGCCGCAAAGTTCCGATAATAATCCTGACTAATTTGACTGCGGACGATAAAATTACATGGGCGGTAGCCAAAGATGAGCCGGCATATTATCTGATAAAATCCGATTGGAAAATTGATGACGTCGTCGTTAAGGTTCGCGATACTCTGGGAATGAAATAACTTTGCATAAATCTCCCCAATAAATTTTGGGGAGATTTTTTGGATATTTTTTTGTATTTGAATATTCATTGTGATATTGTTAATTAAAAGAGAACAATGGCCGACACTCAACTAAATTCTAAACCGGAATTACAAAAGATTTCTTCAAGAAAGGTGGAAGTTCAATCTCCTTCCGCGCCGGATTTGAATTTATCGGGGGATGATGAAATCAAAAAAAATCTATCCTCAAATTCGGACACAAAAATCCTGATTCTTTTCTATCAGGAATATCCCAATCAGGTTCCGACTCACGATGAAGTCGTTGATAATGTA
>JAKAHN010000143.1 GCA_021814895.1 bacterium | reverse complement strand
TTTTCCCATTCGCGCGCAACTTTATCCCACGTCTCAAAAGTGTAAGGCATAAGATCAAGAGCGAGTAATAATTCTTTGGAATGAGGCCATTTAAATTCCCACAAATCGGAGTCCTCAACATGCCTTAAAAGCCAGGGAGTTTTTTCTTTAGGATGAAAATATGTCCATGCCAGAACCGAACCCGAATGATTGTTATCAAATATGCTTTCGCTTGCCACGGATGCCGCTTGCTGGCGCCCGGCATGATGGTCTATGACGACAACTTTTTTATTCGCTTTTACTATAGACTTCATAACTTCCTCGCGGTAGCAAAAATCAACCATATACACGGTTTTATTTTTCAAACCTTTTGGCGGAGGAACCTGATGTTCGACAGGAATATAATCGGCCTTATTTTTCAGTTTTTTCCAAACCGCCCATGCCGCGCCAAACCCGTCCCAGCATTGCGCGTGGTATAAAACAACAATAGGTTTCATAATGATTTTTTATTGCGCATTAGCGCTTCCAGTCCCGGAAGTTTTTTTCCGGAAAGATATTCTAACATAGCACCGCCTCCGACGGAAAGAAATGAGACATTCGATTGAAGATTCTTATTCAGGATAAGCGATGTTGTTTCTCCCCCGCCGACTATCGAGAAATCTTTGGAGCGCGCCATCGCCTTGACCAAACCGATGGTTCCGGACTGGTATTTGGCGTTTTCTATCATACCCATAGGGCCGTTCCAAATGAAAGTTTTAGCGCTTGAAATTATTTTTGTGTAATGAGCAACAGTTTTGGGACCTATATCAAGTATTTCTCCGCCGTCAACAATTACGTCGTCGGGAAGGACAATTTTTTTATTTGAAATCCATTTTTTCGCCAGTCCCAGTGAATTCTTGTCAAACACCGATTTTCCCACCGGAATTCCCTTGGCCGCAAAAAAAGTGTTGGCAACTCCCCCTCCGGTCAGTATCCATTCGGCTTTGCCGATGAATTTTTTTATGACACCGATCTTGTCGCTGATTTTTACCCCTCCGATGACAAGCACCAATGGCTTTGGCGGATTTCCAATAACTTTTTTAAATGCCTCAATTTCCGACTCCAATTCCAATCCGGCATAAGATGGCAGGAATTCGGTTATTGCATCCACAGACGCATTGCTCCTGTGACTGACGGCGAAAGCGTCGTTGATGTAGACATCTCCAAGTGACGAAAGTTTTTTTGCAAAAGAAACCGAATTTGATTCCTCGCCTTTATTGAAGCGAAGATTTTCAAGCATAAACACTTCCCCCAACGGATGCTTTAAAATATTTTCTTTTGTTTTTTTGAAATCAAAAGAATCAAAAAAGGTTATCTTCTGCCCAATAATATTTGAGAGCTTGCCGCTTATTTTTTTTAAACTTAATTCTTTATTGGTAATTAGAAATTTGGATTTGGAAATTCCTTGCTTCGCAAGGCTGGGTCTTCCTTTGTGGGAAAGAATCACAACGGAACATTTATTGCTCAGTAAATATATAATCGTTGCCGCCGATCGCTTTAACCTTAAAGAATTTTTGAGTTCATTATCTTGAATATTCAAATCAAGCCGCAATAAAACGGTTTTTCCCGAAAGATTTTTTTTCGGAATTTGGCTTAAAAATTTCATAGTCTAAATTAAGGACACTTTTTGTCTGACTCGCACTTCGTAGCTCGCCAGAGCGAAGAAGTAAGCGGGTAACGGGACGCTTCGCTATCTTACCATTTGTCCCCGACCCCTGCTCAAGAGACCCACAGTCTCTTGCGTCGTCCGCCTTGGGCGGACTCCTATTTTCCAACACGGAGACAAATAGCTCAATTTCCGACCACTCATAAAATATCCCAAATGGAATATTTTATGAGCGGGTAACGGGAATCGGACCCGTGCCTAAACCTTGGGAAGGTCTCGTTCTGCCACTAAACCATACCCGCACAAGGCATCATTTTATCCTTTTTTTATTTTTAATCAAACTTTACTTCACCGGATACCCAATGAGCCCCGGGAAGCAATATGATAACGTTCAAATCCTTTCTTGCTCCGACCAGCCAAGAAGTCAGGTCTTTATTTTCAAGCGCAAGTTGCCCAGTGAGAATTTCATTTTTGATAGCTATAGGAAAAAAATATTTTTCGGCATCGCTAACCGATATTCCGCGCTGGTTTAACCCTTTAATAACATTGGGGTCACTAACAAGCGATTTTGATTGAGAATCGATTTTGCTCTGAATTTCGGATGAGGTCAGATCTTGGCTTAGCCGTTTATCTATGGCGACTTCGTCGATTAATCCCTGCAGTACCGCTTGTTTTAGCGTCTTGATATTGGAAGCATCGGACATATTTATCATATTGCCGTAATATTTTTCGGATATATTAAGACTGTTGAAATAATTAAAGGCCATAATCGGACGATAGTTTACAAAAGCAATCGGATACAAATTGAAAGTCCAAATAATAAGAATAGCGAGCACTATTCCGGAAAAAATCAAAACGGACCAAAGAAAAGTTTTATTACTTAATTGAAATATTTTTTTCATATTTATTGTTGCCCAGGAACGACTATAATCATTTTCTCTCCGGGAAGCTTATAATTGAATTTTTCCCTGAGAAGCTTTTCTAAATTAAGAGGATTGGAATAATAATCCAAATCCTGTGAAATTTTGCTTTTTTCGGCCGATAGAGCTTCCAGTTGCTTGGATATTTCGCCGTCTTTTGAGGCCAAAGAATTGGATTCTCGCAGCGTCAAAA
>JAKAHN010000142.1 GCA_021814895.1 bacterium | reverse complement strand
TGAACTCCCCTTACTGCTGGAAAAACATCAACCACTCCCGAAGCACTTGCAGTTTGAGTAGACGTTGATTGAGCAATACCTACTACGTAATCAGTCCTAATAGTTGGTTTGCTAGTTGCCATTGCCTTAACATACGGATAAGGCCATGTAGAAGCTAAAACCACTGGCTCTCCTGGATTGATAGCGGTTGCGCCAGCGTTAACCAAATAACGCCGAGTACCAATCATTCCAAAAGCACCATCGGCTTTTATCGTAATATCATTTACGGCCATTTATTTATTTTGTATTTTCAAGTAATTTTCCTTTACTTTGTTGGGGTCAAGACCTCTTTTTTTGAAATACTCGAGCTGTTTCTCTTCCCAAAAATTCACCCCATCAGACTTTGTTTCTTCTTGACTCCCCCCACCAGTACGGGTAGTTACCTGAGCGCGATTCTTGAGAGCGACTGTTAACTCTTTATTTCTCTCATTTAATCGCTTGACGATTTGGTCTTTTTCTTTTAGAAGTTGGGCTTCTTTTGTCCCTGAAAGTGTTTCACGAACAATTTTAGAAACCTTTTCCTCTAAATCCTCGCCCGATTCATCTTCATCAGGGAGTTTTCCTTTTTTCGACAGAGCAACTTTCTTGTAATTCTCTCGTTCTGCCGCAATTTGGTTTAAATTTTCATTTAATTCCTCGTTACGGGCAGACAATTCTTCGTTTTCTTTAAGAATCGCATCGATTTGCTCCTCTGAAAGGGCGACCTGATTCTTTTTAGAATCATCAACAGCATCCTCTTTTTTTATTTCATCGGCCATGATTTAAAAGGTGGCTAAACCTTCAAGTTTTAAAACCCTTTTCGACATTGGGTTCAAATCCCTTGACGGGATTGCCGAAGCTGAGGAGAGAGAGGGAGACGCTGTAAGAGACCTTCCATCTCGCCCAGCTTTGGCAATCTCGCCAAGCCGGTTACAGCGTCATTTATGTATATTATACCACATTGAAAAAATAAAAGCTAACACAATAATGATTTAATCTAATTTTTTTTCGCCAAAATTTCCTTTTCTTTTCCAACATCATGAATTTTTTTCCACTCTTCGACTCTTTGCTCTTGAGTTAATCCCAAATAATCGTACCCCTCATTCAAAAAACATCCATACTTATCTGCTATATCAAACTCCATTTTGCCTTGGTCTAAAATAGCAAAAAAAGCCAACACTTCCTTTTTAATCTCTGGGCGAGTCTTAATTAACCAGTAAATTAAAAAAATTGCCTTCCCCCAATAATTTCTTGCTTGGTTACGACTAGCAAAAATACGCAGAATTCTCCTTATCTCTTTTGCGGGATTTTGGAGCAACCATTCTTTATTTACCAACAAAACTAAATCCATGAGTTGATACCTATAAGGCCGGTCTACTTCCAAAATCGCTCCAAGTCCTTCAGAAATTCTATCCCTTGTGAGATTTTCCTCTCCACGCCTAATCGCTCTCATTATTTCTTTTACTGGACGAGTATAGTATTTTTCATCCATTATCCATTCTTTTAATGCAAGACGCATTAACTCCGCAGTCGAGTAAAACCATGTTTCAAGAATGTTGATGAACCATTTACTTGGCAGAAAAAATAAAAATGGTGCTAAATATTTAATCGGCTTAACTGATAAGATTTTCAAATCTTTCAAAATACTTTTCTTTACAATATCGCCACTATTCAGTGTACGAGTTATCTCTTCTCCTACGAACCCCCTAATCGGATATGAAAAATCCTCCAAATATGTTTCAAACCCCTCCGCAGGAGAGTAATCGAATTTAACCACTTTAAAACCTACCACCGATTCAGACGCTCCCCGTTCTTGATATTTATAAACTCGATTATCCAGCTTAAAATTCATTTATCTTTTCTAATAATTTTTGCTGGATGTCTAGGTTATAAAGCATTGCTTTGCCCGTTCTCATATCTTCAAAGTCTTTGGATTTTTCAAACATCACTTCATGAGTAATCTTAATCAAGGTGTTCCGCATTATCTTCCATAATTCGGTATTTTTGATGTAAGCCGATTCTTCCTTTAAAACTTTTTTCAATTTATCAGTTATCTCGTAATCGCCAATAAAAACTTTTCCCTCTTTTAAGGCGAAAACTTTAGACAAATCAAAGATAACCAGTTTCTTTAAGGTTTCCAGCTCCTTTTTTAATTCTTCATTCTCCCTTTTCAGTTTTCGGGAGAAGATTTGGGTCAAAATTTCCATAAACTTTATTTAGCAAGTTTTCTAAGGCGTCCTTTGGGGACGCCCCGAAAGAACGATTACCATCGGGGTCATAGGCAAAATATCCCCCATTAACCATTTTTTTAAGCTCGAAAAACCTATCCCCTAATTTATCAAATACTTCCTCCATCGTTTATGAATTTAAGGTTTAGGTCATCTAGCTTCCGTTCTTTTAATTCGGACTTAATATTATTCTCGACTAACTGCTTGAATGAATTTAGCAAATCAAGCCCGATATAAATCGGCTCATCTTTAATTACCTCTATTAGTTTTCTGTATCGTTCGGCTTCGTTATTGTGCCTTAATTCGTCTTCAATCTTTAAATCAGAAACCTTAGTAGTTTTCCTAAGATTTGTAAACCCCTGCTCAATGCCCATTGAAAGAACCTGAATAAAGGTCAGGGCATCTTCGACATTGGCGCTATTAGAAACTAAAAGGGGATAAATTTGTTCCTTAATTATTTTTCCCCTTCGGCTTTCTTCCTCCCGTCTTTTTTGCTCTTGGAGTTT
>JAKAHN010000141.1 GCA_021814895.1 bacterium | reverse complement strand
ACTTGCAAAACAATTAAACGAAATATTATAAATATGCCCCGTAGTAGAATTTCAATGTGATTATGTTCTATGTGTATGTAATCGAAAGTTCAAAGAATAATAGTTTATATATTGGATATATAAACGATTTGATTAAAAGGATAAAAGAATATAATCAAGGATTAAATTTTTCCACCAAGCCACATAAACCATGGAAATGCATATACTATGAGGCGTGCCTTAACGAAAATGACACCAAACGCAGAGAAAAATATCTTAAAACAACACAAGGCAATCGCCTATTAAAACGTCGTTTAAAAGAATATTTCTATTTAAAGAAAAATTTAATAAATTGAAATTTCACTACAGGATATGGAAAACTTAGCCACAAGCGCAAAAATAACCTGGTGCCCCGGGTGCCCTAACTCGGCAATTCTTGTCGCCTTCAGAAAACTTGTTGAAGAACTGAAAACCGAAGGGAACTTAAAGCTTGAAAATCTTGTCGCAGTCGGCGGCATTGGCTGCCACGGAAAAATTACCGATTATTTAAACGTAAATACTTTCACTTCGCTTCACGGAAGATTGCTTCCAACAATGCAGGGAATAAAAATTGCCAATCCCGAACTTCAGGTGGTCGGCTTTAGCGGAGACGGCGATTCGTATTCGGAAGGAGCCGAACATTTAATACACGCGGCGAAAAGAAATTCCGATGTGAATCTTTTTATACACGACAACCAGGTTTTTGCCCTAACCACCGGACAAGCAACGGCCACCAGTCCCAAGGGATTTAAAGGGAAATCAACTCCTTCGGGAAGTATGGAGGAACCATTTAATCCCCTTCTTTTAATGCTTTCCGCTGGCGCGACTTTTGTGGCCCGCACTTACGCCGGAGATATTGACGGCACGAAAAAAATTATGAAGCAGGCCATTGAACATAAAGGATTTTCTTTTGTGGATATAATCCAGCCCTGTATTACTTTTTACGATACCCGAGATTTTTATAACAACCACACTTATTGGCTTGATAAAAAATACCCTTCTAAAAAACTTGAAACCGCCATTAAAAAAGCCCTGATACAAGAAGAAAAAATAGCGTTAGGGGTTTTTTACAAGGTGGAAAAACCGACATTTGAAGAATCGCTTTATTCATAAATAACATAAATAAAAAAATAAAGAGTTTTCGAGCGCGGCTTGAGGAGCAAACGGACGCGGTTCAAATAAAACGAGAGAGCGAGCGACGAACGCCAGTGAACGAGCTCGCTTGGCGAGTGAACGGTAACAAGAAAAATTTTTATTTATTTGAAACAAATTGAATTTATCAAACCTTTTTAATCCCAAATCAATAGCCGTTATCGGCGCTTCACCCAACAAAGACAAAGTTGGTTATTCTTTGATTAAAAATTTGCTGGCCGAAAAATCTGCCGATTGGCGGAGAAAAATTTATCCGGTAAACCCTGGGTATAAAAAAATCTTAAATCTCTCCTCTTTTGCTTCGGTTCTTGATATAAAAGATCCTGTCGATTTAGCTTTAATAGCGCTCCCCTCAAAAATCGTCCCGCGGGTTTTGGAACAATGCGGAAAGAAAAAGATACCTAACGTAATTATCGTTTCATCCGGATTCAAAGAAACCGGAAAGGGCGGAGCGGAGCTTGAAGAAGAAATAAAATCAATAGCGAAAAAATATAAAATAACGCTTCTTGGTCCAAATTGCCTTGGAGTAATCGATTCTTATACCAACCTCAACGCTTCGTTTGCGGCGAATATGTCGGAAAAAGGAAATATCGGATTTATTTCGCAATCGGGCGCGCTGGGAGCCGCAATGCTCGACTGGGCGAAAAACCGAGGGATAGGATTTTCTAAATTTGTGAGTTTGGGCAATGAGGCGGGCTTAACTGAAATAGAATTTTTACAATATCTGGCGGATGATAAAAATACCAAAGCAATAATGCTATATCTTGAAAAAGTGAGTGATGGAAAAAAGTTTATGCGGCTGGCGAATCAAATCACACGCAAAAAGCCAATTGTTGTTCTAAAAGCCGGCAGAAGTGTAAAAGGAATGGCCGCGGTAGCTTCGCATACCGGATCGCTCGCGCCAGAAGATTCCGTATTCGCCACTGCCTGCCATGAATCCGGCGTTATAACCGTAGAATCTATAAGGCAGTTTTTCAACTTCGCCAAACTATTTCATATGGGCATTTTCAAGCCATTAAAGCGTTTAGCTGTTTTAACCAATGGCGGCGGGCCGTCAGTTGTAGCGGCAGATTTGATAGACCTTTCTAAATCACTAGAACTGGCAACTCTGAAAAATCCAACCAAAAAGGCGCTTAAAAAGATTCTGCCGCCGATGGCCGCCGTAAATAATCCGGTTGATATTATCGGCGACGCCTTAAGCAGCCGCTACGCAAGCGCTTTAAAAATTCTGGTTAATGAAAAAAATATTGACGCTATTATTACCGTACTTACTCCTCAGATGATGACCCAAGCCGAAGAAACGGCAAAATTGCTCGGCTCATTTTCCAAGAAAAAACCGATTTTACCGGTTTTTATCGGCGGGCAGTCAATACAAAAAGCACTTCTGGAATTTAAGGAAAACGGGCTTGTGAATTTTGGTTGCACAAAAGATATTGTCGAAGTCTTGGACATAATGACGTCAGATAGCAAGAAACCCTCCTTCGCTAAAGCTTCCACCATCGCTAAAGCTTTGGCGGACAAGTCGGAGGGCAGACAACCTACGACCAAAATGATGGGTTTTGAAGAAATTAAAAAACTTTTTAGTAATT
>JAKAHN010000140.1 GCA_021814895.1 bacterium | reverse complement strand
TCTTTATAATTTTACCACGAACTCCGGTTTCTTCCTCAACTTCCCTTAGGGCAGTTTCGTTTTTTCCTTCATTTTTAACGTGATCGCCGATTAAGCCTTTTGGGAAAACCCAGCCGTGATGTTGGGAATGCTGGGCAACCAAAATAAAAGTCTTATTCTCGTTTTTTTTAAATACAATTCCGCCTGCAGAAAATTGCAATTTCATAAGCGGAGAGGGTGAGATTCGAACTCACGGTCCGGAAAAATCCAGACAGCGGTTTTCGAAACCGCCGCACTAGTCCGCTATGCGACCTCTCCGTTTCGCGTGCCCGAGAGGAATCGAACCTCCAACCGCCTGGACCGCAACCAGGTGTTCTATCCGTTGAACTACGGGCACAAACAACTGTATTTTACTTTATTAAGAGATTTGAAGCAAACCTAAATGTTTTCAAGCGGAAAATTTGCGGAAAGCCAATCGGCCGATTTATCCATAAAGGTCGGTTTAATATATTCCCTATAGGGAAGAAAAGGCAAAAGAACCGATTTTACGTGTTCCCCGTTGATATCCCCAAGTGTTATTGTCAGCTCCCCGGGAATCAAAGCGTGGGTTCTGACGTGCAAAACCTCAATACCGTTTCTTTTTTTAAAATAAAAGTCATAAAGCTCCTGCCATAAAAAGAAGTGGTCTTCGACTGTTATACCTTCGGTGCTAATTCTGTAATGAAAATCTCGCGGAGGAACGGTAGCGAGGGCAAACGATACGAAAACTAATGATAAAACAACCAGCATTAGCATATATTGAGAAAAAAGAAACAGTAAAATTTCAACAAAAAGCATAATTAAAAGGCTGGTTAGATAATACTGTTTTGTTCGTTTTTTGAATGGCCTTCCCGGCGCAGTCCAGGCAAGGAGGGTTTTAACTTCCGTTGGAACGTGGTTTTGCAAATAATCGAGGGCTGTCTCTGCGGGCGCAACCTTATCATCTTTTATTTTTTTGGCAGTCATAGTTTTACTGTAAAGCAATTAACTATTTTAGTCAACAGCTTAACTGGGTATGGCGGAGAGGGTGGGATTCGAACCCACGGTGGTATTGCTACCACGATGGTTTTCAAGACCATTGCACTAGTCCGCTATGCGACCTCTCCGAACGTACTGAGAAGATTAGTCCCGCGACCGGGATGACCTCTTCGTAAACAGTATTATAATTCAAAAAAAGGTTGATTGCCAGAAGTGAGAGGCTAATTATCGGCTGGCTCTTAAAGCGTTAATTATTACCGCAACATCTATTGCTTCTTGGATAAACGCTCCGCCGATTGGAGGAATTAAGCCAAAGGAAGCAAAAACCATTCCCAAAACACTTATACCGATGCCCCAAAAAATGCTTTGTTTTGCAATATAAATTGTTTTTTTGGCAATGTTTAAAGAGTCAACCACCAAGGAGAAATTTCCGCCCAAGAAAACTATGTCGGCTGCTTCCGAAGCCGCGGTTTGTTCTTCGTTACTAAAAACCATACCGACGTCTGCTAAAGCTAGGGCCGGCGCGTCATTTATTCCGTCTCCGACCATTGCGGTAATTTTTCCCTGTTTTTTTAGCTCGTGGATTCCTTTTTGCTTGTCTTCAGGAGCGCACTCGGCTTTTACAATGACATCTCCGCCTAGTTGCGCGGCTACCTTATCTGCAGCTTCTTTTTTATCGCCGGTAAAAATAAAAATCTGAAACCCGGCTTTTTTAAGGTTGGTGATTATATTTTTTGAATCTTGTTTTATTTCGTCTTCAAATCTAAAAATACCGATAGATTTATTATTTTCTAAAATTTCGATTGCCATGCCGTCTGCCGATTTTAATTTTGAAAGCGTGTATTTTTTACCGTTTACAGTTCCCGATATACCGACTCCCACTTTTTCTTCAATTTTCTCGGCGTGGACAATACTTGCATTTTTTTCTTTGGCAAAATTAACGATGGCTTTGGCTAAGGGGTGCAAAGAGTTTCTTTCGATGCTTTCGGCAATTGCCAAAAGCTCTTTGTCGGTATAATTTTTGGCTGAATTCAAAAATTCAACTACCCTGGGCTTACCTAACGTTATAGTACCTGTTTTATCAAAAATAAGCGCCTGGGCACGTGATAAAATTTCAATGCTGGCCAGTTTTTTAACAATAATATGTTTTTTCGAGGCCGAATTCACGCCTCCTAAAAGTGCAATCGGCGTTGCAATAATTAAAGGACAAGGCGTCGCAATAACTAAAACTGCTAGGGCTCTGGTTAAATCAAAGCCGGAGTAGATGTAAGAAAATCCGGTAATAACCAATGTAATAAGGGTAAAAATTCCGCTGTATTTGTCGGCCATTCTAACCAGCGGTGATTTTTCGTCCTGCGCTTTTTTAACCATATCGATAATTTTGTTATATGTTGAATCTGCCTGGATTTTGGTTACTTTTATAATTATCGGGTCGCCAATATTAATGGTTCCGCTTCGGATATTGTCGCCTTTTATTTTTTCAATCGTGTAAGGCTCGCCGGTTAGAGAGGATTCGTCGGTTAAGCCAGCTTCGGAATCTAAAATTCCGTCAAGGCCGATTACTTCACCTTTTCTGATTAAAATTAAGTCACCGATTTTTACTTTGCCAATAGTTATTTTTGCTCCGGCTCTTTTGTTTTCCCATAAAATTACTTCGTTGGGAATTCTTTCTGCCAACTTTGTTAGCGATTTCTTGGCTTGGGCAACGCCGTAATCTTCCAAAGTTCTTCCGCTTTCTATCATTAATGCCAAAATTGCCGCAACAATATATTCCTTGGTGATTAAG
>JAKAHN010000139.1 GCA_021814895.1 bacterium | reverse complement strand
TGATTTCTTTTGGGATTATCAATTAGTAATTCCTTACACTTTGGGCGACGAACAATCTCTTCTCTATTAGAAAATAATCCAATCCCGATGGAAGTCCTGCAAGTCGGACAAGGTTTTTTGATTAAATTTTGTCTCATAATTATCTAAGTTTATCGGCGTTTTCTCGCCGGTTAAGTATTTTTTCCCCGTTCTGCGGCCACACGCAGGGGCGGATTGCGGGCGATTTCCTGGTAAATTACTGTTATGCAAACAGCTCTTTGGGGACAATTGTACGGGCACAGATGCAAATCTGCGCCGGCAGGCGTATTTCATTTTTTCAATTCATAATTTGTACTTCTTCCTCCTGCTGTTTCCTTTTGCAATATATCTTTGTATATCAAACCGTTGATATCCCGGATTGCTGTGTCTTTTGAGCATTTGGCAATCTTTGCCCACTTTGATGAAGTCAGTTTTCCTTCAAGACCATCTAACAATTTGTTAATTAGCTTTTTCTGTCTCTCGTTTAGGATTGTTTTTGAATGTTTATTCCAGAAATCTGCCTTGAATAAGACTTTTGTCAAGATTGTATCAGTTGATTTTAAGGCATTTATCAGACAGCTTAAAAACCATTTTACCCATTCTGTTATATCGAGTTCCCCTTTTTGTGTTTTCTCAAGTATTTCATAGTATTGTTTTCTTTCAATCCTGATTTGAGCCGACATACTATAGAATCGTTGAGCGCTTTTGTCCGATTGGGCCAATAACATATCGGTTAATGCTCTTGTTATTCGTCCATTACCATCTTGAAAAGGATGAATTGTAACAAACCAAAGATGAGCAACCGCAGCTTTTATTACTAAATCAATTTTATCATTTTCGTTAAACCATTTCAGAAAACGGTTCATTTCAGTCTCAATTGAATCGGCATCAGGAGCTTGAAAATGAATTATTTCTTTTCCAACGGCACCGGATACGACTTGCATTGGTCCGGTTGTATCTTTTCGCCAACCGGCAACAGTTATTTTAAACAGACCACTTCTGCCCATCGGGAACAAGGCCGCGTGCCAATCAAAAAGTCTATCTCTCGTCAATGGTTTGAAGCAATTGTGAGTTGCGTCAATCATCATTTCTACCATTCCATCAACATTCCTGTCAGAATCTACTGAGCCAGTGATTTCTATTCCTAATCTCCTTGCAATTGATGAACGGACCTGGTCGTGATTTAAGATTTCTCCTTCGATTTCTGTTGATTTTAAAACATCTAATGTCAGAGTGTCAAGTAATGCTTCGTTCCTCAAATCAAAGCCTAACGATTCCATCTTGCCAATTAATCGTCCCTGCAAATTTCTCGCTTCACTTAATTGGTTTAAAAATTCTTCGCTTCTCCAGGTAAAATCCGGCCACTTATCTTTTTGATATATATAAATTTCCATTCGTCGTATATTTTGCAACGAAAATAAGTCTTATTCGTCGCATTTGAAAATTTATCGATGCAAAATTTGCGTCAATTAAGTGGTTTCTTCGTTGAACAATGCCATTTATGCTTGCAGGTAACGGTTCACAGCAACACGCAGGCGGGGATTTTTACCACTAAACTATTTACGTATCAATATTTTACTTTTTCTTCTTTCCTGTCCCGCGAACACTGAAACCCCGCTTGCGGGTAGGTGCTGTTATAGCCAAGTGCCTTATTTAATTATAGTTGCAAGGTCAATTTTAAGTGTCCGCCAAGTCCTTGCTGAATAATTTTCATTAATGTCGACAGCCTGATATCCGATGAGTTATTTTCAATCCTTGAAATGTATGATTTATTTGTACCGCATTTTTCCGCAAGTTCTTCTTGTGTCATACCAAGTTTTGTCCTGGCCTCCTCGAGTAAAACACCAAGTCGGAAAGACTCAAATTGTTGTTCCCATTGTTCACGTTTAGGTTGTCCTTTCTTCCCGTACTTTTTGTCGAGAATTTGGTCTAATGTTGTGATGTTACTCTTTGTTTTCATCCTGATATTCCTCCATTATTTTAAGTGCTTTTTCTAATTCTTGTTTTGGCGTCTTTTGAGTTTTCTTAAGAAAAGCGTTTCCAAGAACAACTAAATTCCCTTTGTCAAAAAAAGAAAAAATGCGATAAATGTTGCTACCTACCTCAATTCTAATTTCATAAAGTCCCTTTGTCCCTTCCAAGTGCTTAAAATACTTTTCTGGAACTTGTCGAGTTACGCGAATTAAATTCAATGTCCACTCAATTTTTGCTTGAACGTTGTCCGACTGTTTCTCGTAAAAGTCGAGAAAATAGTTTTTATACGCGATTACTTGTCTCTCAAAAGTCATGGCACAAAGTTAACTATTTAGACAACTATTTCCAAATTTATTTTTGATGATATTTTTCAATGGACGGATTTTTTTGGCATTGGCTCGTTTATATCCTTCCCAAAGTTCAAAACATTCCGCCTACCAATACCTTTGGGTCTGTTATCTGTTAAAAATCACCCTTACAACTGTTGCTTTGCTAAATGGGAGCCGGGCCCCCGGGCGTTGCCCGAAATCCTTCTATGGACCGGCATTCCGGTCTGTGCTACGCTAAGGATAATTTGTGGAAAAAGCGTTCAAAGTTTAGTTATCCAGGTTGATTACGCCTCTAAATTAACAGATTATCCAATTGTATGCAACAAAAGGGGGAATTTTTTTTCGCGGTAGCGGGGGAAAATTGTGCAGAGCTTATCCCTGTGGTGCGGTCTGTAACCGCATTTTTCCGGTCCGCGATTGGAAATATACCGCCCCCCAGCCCTGACAGGGTTTGGAACCCTGTCAGGGCTAAACAACACAAAAACTCAACAGGATAGCCATTTCTA
>JAKAHN010000138.1 GCA_021814895.1 bacterium | reverse complement strand
TTGTAGCCAGCTGGGTTTTCTTATCGGCCGCTTTTTTGTTTCTAGTTAGAAGTATTTATCTCATTATATTGTTAATACTTGCGCCTATAGCTTTCATAGCCTGGGTTATTCCTGGAATGGGCAAACACACACACGACTGGTGGAGTAAACTTTTGAACCAATCGTTTTTTGCGCCAATTTTTATGATATTGATGTATATCGTCGGAAAGTTTATTCAATCAGACGGATTCGGCAAATTAGGTGGTGCGGGAAACACGATGGCAGGCGCGCTGAATAACCTAACAGACTCAGCGAGCGCTTCAAATTCTGGCGCACTTCTTACTTCAATGGGTATTTTTATGAGCTTCTTTGTGGTAATAGGATTGATGGTCGCCTCTCTCATTGCAGCAAATAAATTAGGCATTGCTGGTTCAAAGACAATGATCGATTGGGGAAAGAACGTCCGAGGATTCGGACAAAGCTGGGTGGGAGGCAACAAGTACTTTGGGGTTGGTAGGGCTGCACGCTGGGCGGAGGAACGGTTGGGTAAAACATATTTTGGCAACACCGCGGTTGGTAAAAAATTCAGAGAGTTAACCGTTATTCCACTTAAAGATAATAAGTGGGGAGGTAAACTTTCTGCCGAGGACAGACATAAGGAGGATTTGGAATTAGAATCTAAACGTAAAGAAGCGCTTGAGGTACAAGGAGGGCCTTTGACATTTAAAAGAGTTGGCCGATTCGGCGTTACCCTTAAGCGTAGTGGTGAACATAACGCTGAAAATTTAGTAAGCGAGATAGAAGAAACGAAAACTCGAGGCAATGGAGAACTTGTCGTGCTACAATCATCAATTAATACTTTAACCGAGGCTGTTAAAACAGACCCAACCCGCATAGCAGAACTTGAAAAAGCTAAAGAAGAATACAAGGGTAAAAAACAAGAAATTGCTGATGAGCTTGAAAAGAGTCGCGGAGAACTACAAAAAATTTTGGTCAAACTTACACCTCATGCTTTTGCCGAAATGATGCCTAAGAACTTATTATTTACTCCTGAGTTGATGCGTAATGCCAGCAGAAGCCAAATGATGGCGGTTCTGAACAGTGATCATTTTGCTGAGATTGAAAAAGATAAGGTCCGCGTGGCGCGATATGGACACATCAAAGACGCAAGTGATAAATTAGACGTCGAAAATCAAGGTTATAATGAGAAGTACCAAAAATACATTGAGGAAAGTCAGACCGCTGATCTTTTTTCAAAAATGGCCTTGGCGGGCTGGTCTCAAACTCAAATAGATAGCGAGGTCAATTCTATGCTTGATAGAATGGGATTGGTTGCCGGCTCAACAGAAAGGTCAGAAAAAGAAAAAGCTATACGGTCACGTCTTACAAATATGGACAAATCACTAAATTGGGCATTACCTGAAAATACACAAATCCAGAGGGATTACGCGTTAGCGACTAATGATAAAGAAAGGGATGATCTAAGAAAAAAATTTTTAGCGTTAAGTAAAAATCGGGAAAATTTAGATCTGATTGATATACCTGTTAAAAAGATGATTGGTGATGTCGCCCCTGATGTTCGTGCTTGGATGAGAGCAATGGCTGACCAAGAGGCTGACGAGATGTATCGCTATAACCCTCAAATGGTTTTGAATCCTAATGTTGCAATGACCCTTAGAAGCTCTGTCACAAAATTTATGAGGGGTAGTGAAAATGTCGCTTCTATTGATAAAGATAAAATGAGAGACGCAAAATTTACCGACATGATAGCTGCCGAGGACTTGGTAAATGGAATAGGAGAGCTTGCTCCCACATTTAAAACATTCACACATATGCTTGATAGTATGATAGCAGTAGGATACGAAGGCGCAAAAGATATAAAAGATATGATTCCTGACGCTAATGCTTTCAAAAAATACCAAGGTAGTTCAAAAGAAAATATTGATAACTGGGAGCAGTTAAAAGAAGATTACTTAAGAAAAGCTGTCAAAAAAATAGCCTTTGAAAAAGGAAAGTACGCAGAATATGTTAAGGATTTCAATCCTGAACAGATCGCGTTGGCAAACTTAGGAGAGGAAAAAATTATAAGCGCTATAGGTGGCAAAAGCGCTGATGAATTTACTTTGATGCGTGGCGCTAGGTGGAGAGACCCGGCCTTTGCAAAATATATGAACCGAAACATCATTAAAGAGTTCGGGCAAAAAGACACTGGTGATATAAAAGAGGTTATGGATATGGTTCTATTCGATTTCAAAAAAGCTCTGGCTGCAAAAGATATCTCAAAAGTATCTCAAGCGAACTTAGACTTGCTGTCTTGGGTGGTAAATGACCGTTCGGGAAAAACATTTAGAAATAAAGAGGTCATAGCCCCGGAATTGCAAGAAACTTTTGATAAAATGCTTTTGGTTATGAATGGAGTGCAAAATATCAACAAAGACACTCTTGAGGAAATAAAAAAAAGAATGTGAATAAAATAATATGTCTTATCAAAATCAACAATTTGACCTTAATAACGCCGTATCGGGCTTATCGCCAGCTATCAAACAAGCAGTTGGTGAAGTTGACGTAACCTCAGAAATTTGGGACATTGGTGAAAAATCTGAATTACTTGTCAGTGAAATCGGTAACGTCTGCGAAGAAACAAAGAAAGTAATAGCTGGCGAAACTCGGCCGGAGAATTTTGTTGATAATGTCCGAAACGCGCTTGGCGATGAAAACAAAGAAAAAGCGAATGCCGTGGCAACCGAAATAAACAACCAGATTCTCATTCCTATCCTCAATGCGTTCAAAAAATCATCAATGGAAGAGCCCGCCCCCAACTCGAAACCAGCTCCCAAAACTTTTGAGGAACAAAATTTGAGCGAACAAACAACAGAAAATGTTGTCCCCCATA
>JAKAHN010000137.1 GCA_021814895.1 bacterium | reverse complement strand
GACGATGCGCTTTATACGGATTATGCAATAGCAAAATTGCTGGGGTTAGAGGATGAGTTTAACCCTTTAATAAAGAAAGCAAAAGAGCAAGGAATTTTTACGGAAGATATGCTGGAATTGATTTCAGATATTCCTTTTGGTTATTTACATGATTTTAAATTTCCGGCGCCATTTATTCTTAATAGAATTCCCGCACCATTGATATAATTATTAAAGGTATTTTTAAAATTCAAGCCTTTTGTGGATTTAAAAAAATGCACTAGTTGTCGCCAGTGCAAAGAAATTTGCCCTAAAAGTGCCATCCAGATTTTAGATAAAAAGGCGCATATTGATTATAAAAAATGTATCAAAAATCGCCAAGAGAGTTTTCTTATATATCATGATTTACAAAATGGTTCAGAGGTTCTTGAGGGAAAAGAAGCGGAAAATTTTGTGTCCAAACATTCGTTTTTAAAAATGGCAGTTGATAATGTTTCTGAAATAAAGGGAAACATTGCTCATGGTGGGAAGATTAAAGGTGTTGTAAAAATTTTAATACTTAATCAGGATATGCAAAAGGTGAATGCGGGTGATATTTTGGTGACACCAATGACCACGGCAAATCTTTTGCCGGCAATGGAAAAAGCTGGCGCGTTTATAACTGACGAGGGAGGTATAACCTGTCATGCTGCAATTATCGCCCGCGAAATGAAAAAGCCCTGCATCATCGGCACCAAAATCGCTACAAAGGTTTTGAAGGATGGAGATGAGGTTGAAGTGGATGCGGAGCGAGGAGTGGTAAGAATATTAAAACGAAACGGAGAAGTTAATAATAACGAAAAGGAATCGGTCGGTAAAAAGTGAGTGTAGTCGAGCGCCAAGTAATCTTTGGTGCTGTGGCGGAAAATGGTATAGTTAAAATTATTAAAAAGGCCTAATTTAACAACTAATAATAATTGTCATGAAAAATCCAATAGAGAATCCGGCCAGTCCGGAAAATTTAGAAAAACCTTCGGAAATTGTATTGCACTTTATGAGACATGGAGAAAAAGGGAAAGCGCAACCTGGTCAGAGCGATTACGAAGTCAATCTTACACCAGAAGGCAGGAAAAGGGCCAAATTATCTGCTTTAGTGACTAATTTGAAACAAGCGTTGGCAATCGGCAGTCCTCGAGAGCGGGCTCAGGAAACAGCGTCATTGATGATGACTGGAAATGAAGACAATATTACCGGTGATGAAAGTTTTGATGAATTGAAAGCAAAATTGAATGAAGGTCTGACTAAGGCCACGAAAGTCTTTTCCGATAAGCGTCTTGATTTTGCGCTTGACGATAAAAAACCTTTCGGAAGCAAGGCTATGAAAGCGTATACTGACGGAAAGTATTTGTTTTTTGTGGTGAACGAGAGTGATAAATTAGCTGAAGAATTGGGCGAAGAAAATGATTCCACATATGGAAGGATGGCCAGAGCGGTGGCAGAAATTGTAGAAAAGTATTTGAAGGTGGCGGACAGATGGTATGAATTAGTCAATGACGAGAAAAAGCAATACGAAGCAACATTAGAGAGATTTCTTGGTTCTCATGGCGGGGTGACTGAGTCTTTTTTGCTGAAAGTAGTTGAAAAAATAAAAGGAAAAGACGAGAGAGACAGACTTTTATCAGTAATAGGTAACCAATTTGATTTTCTGGAAGGGTTTGATGTTCAGATTGATAAGAAGGGATCTGGGGACACTCCAGCGATCAGAATTAAATATAAAAAATCAGATAAAGAAGGTAAAGAAATTTTCAATTTTGATGAAGAAGTATCGGCAGAAGTGTTGAAGCAAATAATTCTGGAAGGGATCTGATTTTTGAAGTTACATTGCGCACCCTTTTTTGTTTTGAGTTTACTGTTTATCAGAAACGCAGGATGAACACGGCCACGCGGCCGTTATTTCTCAACACGTTTCAATGTTCTACTGCCAATACCCAAGCACGATTTTTTTCTTATGTCAATACAAGACGGGTAATATTAAAGAGGTGTTAATTATAGAGGATTATTAGCAAAGAAGAGTAGAGATTTATTTTCTCCAGATAATGTAAGAATAAACAACGGGTATTATGGCTGCGACAATGATAAAGCCGATGGCGATAAAGAGACCGATTTTGTTTGGCAGAATTAAGCCGATTAAAGAAACGATTCCGGCTACTTTAAATAATTTGCCACCGAGTTGGTGAGTCTTGTCCCAAATTTCATCATTTGCCAAAGTCCACGGCGTTCTGATGCCGATAAAGTAATTTCTTTTTGTTTGGCCCATCATTACGCCGACATAGTAAAATAAAATTGATAATGCCGGGATTATGGCGTAGGAAATATTTATTTTTCCACCGAGATTGGAAAGAATGGTCAGGATGTATACATAGAAAAAGAAAAGTTCAATCAAGACGACAAATCTATCAAAACTTGATCGGAATTTTGCGATATTTTCTTTAAGAGGGTCAATTTTTGGAATAAATAAAAATAATAGAAGCAACACGATTGAGATAATAGGCATTAAAAATAGACCCCAGAATTTGCTCAAGTGGCCGTTTACTTCGCCAGAGGTGTTCCAATGTGAGGCCATAACCTCTGGCATAATGGGATACAATGTGATACCGATAACAATCGACAGGACGATTATTAAAACGATTGCAAGAGTAGAATGTTTCATAGAATACTAATATACGAATTATACTAATTATAACGAATGTATACGAATGAAATCTAAATGCGCGAATTAGTAGTTATTGGTCAAGATTCGTACCATTAGTCTATTGGTATATTGCATACTGCTTTCAACTTCGCTATGTCATCTTTTGTCGGTGCAATATTTTTTGATTCATTAAGCCGATACATTATAGCGTTTGGATTATCAACATG
>JAKAHN010000136.1 GCA_021814895.1 bacterium | reverse complement strand
GCCTCAAGAGACTTTTTGTTCAGATTGTGGCCTTTCACTCTGGAGAGAAAATTACCGAGAGATTTGAATTTACCACCCCGTTTTCTTTCCTCAATGATTGAATGAGATATTCCTTCGCCGAAATTTTTGATTGTCGTCAGTCCGAATCTTATTTTGTCTTTGTTTTCAGACGGTGACGAGTTACCGGTGATTTGTGATTGGTTAGCTTTTACTACCGTAAAAGCGCTGAAACTTTCGTTAATAGACGGAGGTAAAACAGGAATACCCATTCTTTTGCATTCAACAATCGTTTCGCCGATTTTTTCCACATCGCCGGAATCGGCTGAAAGAACCGAAGACATATATATTGCCGGGAAGTTTGCTTTCATATAGGCGGTTTGGTAGGCGACCCGGCCATAGCTTGCTGCGTGGGAATTGTGAACGATAATATCATTGGCGATAAAATTATGAGAGGCGGGAACCGTTACATCATAAGTCATTTCTTTTCCGTCTATCGCGATAGATACAATCTCATCCCAGTAAATATCAGAGTTTGCGTGTGACAGCAATTCTTCTGACTTTAACGCTTTGCCGATTTTTCTTATTACTTCCCGTTGAAAACCGATTTTTCTGGAATCGGCAAAGAATAATCTCGGCGCTAACCCGGTGATTTTTGCCAATTGTTTGGCTGATACACCCCTTTTTATCATTTCTATTCTGACAAGATTCAAAATTTCTGCCGGAATAATATCGTTTGTGCCACGAGCGGGGTATTTGTTTAAATGCTTTGTTGAGTCTACAAGGATTTTCAGATCTTTGCGTTTTTTGCCAATAAGATATCCTCCGGCGGTTTTAGAGAAAATCAGCAAATTTTGTCGGCTTGAGACGACTATTGTGTAACCGGTTTTATATTGACCGCGATATTTGAATTGTTTCGTATGAATAGCTGAAATTATACCGAGCCTAAGCAGAATATGTTGGGTGTTTTCCGCCAGTATTTTTGAGCTCGTTGCGTAATAAATCTGCTGATTTTTTATGCTAACGCACCCGTCGCCTTGCCACATTTTGCCGATTAATATTGACAGGGCTTTTTTATTCCACTCAAAAACACATTCGGGTATAAATTTTTCAGTCGCCTTTATATTTTTTAAACCGAGAGACTTAATCCAGATATTCAACGAGTTGCCATTTTTTTGATTTATTTGTTTTGCATAAACAGAAGTCGTAGATTTGTCATAGTTCTCTTTAAAAGAAATGTTTTTAAATAAGGAAGCATATTTTTTGAAGTCTTCAAGTTCGTCTTTTTGGGTGGAATAAAAATAAATTCCGGCAGGATGGCACAAGTTGCCTTCCGATAAAAGATAGCCGAGTGTCGCCGGTTTGTAGTCACTAACTTTTTTACCGACGATTTTTTCTAAAGTTCTCGGGGTTGCTATTTTGTCTCCGATTTTGAGTTTTTTAAGCTCGGCCCAGCCGGAGAATTTCAGGAACGGATGATTATCCGTTGTTCTAATTGTTTTTCCGGATCTGGTTTTCAATTTATAAACTGTTTTTATGCCGTTTTCCATCGCCTTGGAAATTTTCCGGCGGTTAAGGGTGTGGTTTTTTTCCAGAGAAAATACTTGTTGTTTGATGTTGTATTCAAAAATCGACTTAATATCTGAAATTTTTCCGGTTTCAGCGTCAATAATTTTAGCGTCCCCAGTCAAACATTTATTGAACCCATAGGCGGCAAAAGGTTCAATAAGGGCCCAAAGACGGTCGGCTTTTTCTTTGTTTAAGCCGTTTTTGATCGCGCCTTGAATCAGTTTTTCTTTTTGTTCCTGCATTTCTTTCGGGATTTTCTTTCCCATCGCTTTGCGCAATTTGTCGGCTTCGGTCCACGAATAGCCGGCAATTTTTATTGCGATTAAAAGAACGTCGTCTTGATAAGTCAAAACGCCGTAAGAAGCATTCAGGATGTCTTTCATTCTCGGGTCAAGGTATTGGACCAATCGAGGATTATGTTTACGTTCAATATATTGGGGGATTGATTCCATCGGCCCTGGACGATAAAGGGCGACCATGGCATTGATATCGTTTATGGAAGTGGGCTTCAAATCTTTCAAATAATGAGTCATACCCTCTCCATTTAATTGGAAGACGCCGATAGTTTCGCCATTAGCGAGCATTTCAAATGTTTTTTTGTCATCAAGCGGAATATTGTCCAGATCAATTTCCACTCCTTCTATTTTTTTTACTCGCTCAATCGCATCAGATAAAATTGACAAATTTTTAATTCCTAAGAAGTCAAATTTTAAAAGACCGGCTTCCTCAATAGAATACATATCGTATTGGGTGATTATTTTTCCTTCTCCTTTCGGGTCAAACTGCAAAGGCGCAAAATCGGTGAGAGGGGTTGGCGAAATTACCACACCGGCGGCGTGGACGGAAACGTGGCGGGCGCAACCCTCAATCTTTTTAGAAGTGTCAATAATTTCTTTTACGTCTTTATTGGCATTGTAAAGTTGTTTAAGTTCCGGAACAATTTCAAACGCTCGGTCAAGTGTCATTGGGAAGCCTTGCGAGCCGATTGGAATCAGCTTGGCGATTTGGTCGCCAAGCGAGTATTCGTAGCCGAGCGCTCTGGCGACGTCGCGAACCGCGCCACGCGCCATCATTGTTCCAAATGTTCCCACTTGAGCGACTTTGTCGGCGCCATATTTTTGTTTGGCGTATTCAATCATCTGGTCGCGACGATTGTCGGCGATATCCATATCAACGTCGGGCGGGGAAGGTCGTTCGTAATTTAAGAATCTCTCAAAAGGCAGACCGTATTCCATCGGATTGACCGTTGTAATGTAGGAGAGATAAGAAACCATTGACCCTCCGGCCGAACCTCTGGTTGTGCTCAAAATTCCTACC
>JAKAHN010000135.1 GCA_021814895.1 bacterium | reverse complement strand
AGTCATGTTTCAGCTGGACAAGACCACAAACACTTTCACCTTTGTCGCTAAAACATTTAACAATTTCCAACGGATCACATTCAATTTCTTCCCCAACGACAGGAAAGACGCCGGTTAGCGCCTGATCTCCCAAATTAATAATCGAGACCAGATTCGGATTCCCGCAAATCCTGCATTTTTTTATTTCTTGATATAACATTGTGTAATAATATTATTTTTTCTATTAAAGATAAAGTTTTTATTTTGACGTTGAGCTATTTTTTATTGGACAATATTTTTATATCCGCAGTAACCATAATTTTGACGATTTTTTTAAAATCAATTTTTGGCTTCCATTTTAAAACTTTGCGAACTTTGGATGAATCACCGACTAATAAAAATTTTTTTCTCATATTATTGTTTTTATCAGGCAAATCGGCTTTTACGATCACCTCTTTTGTTTTTGAATTTTTAGCCAATAAAAATTTTCCTCTTTTTATCCAAAGAAGTTTTATTCCTACACAATTAAATGCCTCATCAACAAAATCCTTTACGGAATGTGATTTACCGGTAGCAATAACATAATCATCCGGTTTTTTATACTGAAGCATTTTCCACATTGCCTCAACATAATCTCCGGCATAACCCCAATCTCTTTTGGCGCTTATATCTCCGAGTATAATCTGTTTTTGTTTACCCGCATAAATTTTAGCAACGCCCATACTTATTTTTCTTGTTACAAATTGTTCTCCCCTTACTTCCGATTCGTGATTAAATAAAATTCCACTACAAGAAAATATTTTATAATTTTCTCTATAATATTTAACCAACCGAAAGGCGGCCAGCTTAGAAAAACCGTAAGGATTTCTCGGAAAAAATGGAGTTTTTTCATTTTGAGGAACGGTAAGGGGCTTATCTCCAAAAAGTTCGGCTGATGTGGCAAGAAAAAATTTCGTTTTTGGCGAATGTTTCCTTACTTCTTCAAGCAGGTGAATGACGCTATCTATGTTATCTCTATAAGCTAAATCGGGATTTTTAAGCGATGGATGAATAGATGTTTGCCCCGCGAGATGATATATTTCGTCAAATTTATATTTATTTACAAGCTTATTTATAATATTTTTGTCGCAAATATCACCAAAAAAAATCTTGAGTTTTTTGTTATTAACAAAAGGTTCGAGATTGCCAATATTTGAAGATGATTTATCCAATCCACAAACAAAATAATTTTTGCTCAAAAGAAGTTTTGTCAGAAAATATCCGTCTTGACCTCCAATACCGGTAATAAAAGCAGTCTTCATATTCGTTTATTGGACTCTTTTATATCCGCTTCTACCATTATTCCGACAAGGTCTTCAAATTTTGTTTTAGGCTCCCATCCAAGTTGGTTTTTTATCTTTGTTGCATCGGCTATAAGATTTTCAACTTCTGTTGGTCTAAAATATTGTTTATCTATCTCAACATATTGCTTCCAATCTCCAAGGTCTGCTTTTTTGAAAGCAATCTCCAAAAAATCTTTTATTGAATGGGATTCTCCGGTTCCAACAACATAATCATCGGGCTTTTCGGCTTGTAGCATTATCCACATTGCCTCCACATACTCGGGGGCATATCCCCAGTCACGCTTGGCATCTAAATTTCCAAGATATATTTTTTTGTCCAGCCCAGCTTTAATTCTGGCGACTCCACGAGTTATTTTTTTTGTTACAAAATTTTCCCCTCTTCGAGGACTTTCGTGATTAAATAGAATTCCATTGGATGCAAATATGCCATACGCCTCCCTATAATTAACAGTGGTGTGATAAGCAAAAACCTTTGAACATCCGTAGGGACTTCTCGGATGAAAGATTGATTTCTCATTTTGTGGAGGAGGAGTAGCGCCAAACATTTCAGAGGAACTGGCTTGATAAAACTTAATCTTTTTATTAGAAACTTTCTCGAAATTTCTAATAGCATCAAGAATTCTGATTGCTCCCAAGGCAACAACGTTGGCAGTATATTCGGGAACATCAAAGGAAACCCTCACATGACTCTGTGCGGCAAGATTGTATATCTCATCGGGTTGAATTTCGTAGATAAGAGAGAAGAGATTTCCGGAATCGGTCATGTCTCCATAATGCAAGATAACTCTCGGACCCTCTTGATGCATATCCGGATGTAAATGTTCTATTCGGCCCCTATTGAAACTCGATGACCTTCTGATAATCCCGTGTACTTCATACCCCTTTTCAAGAAGCAACTCGGCCAAATACGACCCGTCTTGTCCTGTGATGCCAGTAATAAGCGCTTTTTTCATATGGACAAATGATATTACAAAAAAGAGCCGTTATCAAATAACGGCCTTTTTATTATTCGGAAAAAATCCAGTCCTGGATCCTGAATCCCTCCTCCGTCCGAACTACGGGAGGATAGGCGAGTTCAGGATGACAGAAAAGGACTGGATTCCGGGTCAAGCCCGGAATGACGGAACGGGAGTTGTCATTCTTTTCCGTCATTCCAGTGGAAACTGGAATCCAGGATTATATTCTTTGACTATGGATCCCGTTTTTCAACGGGATGACAGAAAAGGACTGGATTCCGGGTCAAGCCCGGAATGACGGAACGGGCGTTGTCATTCTTTTCCGTCATTCCAGCGAAAGCTGGAATCCAGGATTATGTTCTTTGACTCTGGATCCTGAATCAAGTTCAGGATGACAGAAAAGGACTAGATCCCGTTTTTCAACGGGATGACAGAAAAGGACTGGATCCCGTTTTTCAACGGGATGACACGCTATCTCCATTTATCTCTATTTCTATCTTCTTTTTCACTAATTACTAATTACTATTTACTGATTATTACTTATTACTTGCTTAACAATTTTATACTCCCCCACATTCCTTTTTGAGCAAAGTTTATTATATTTTCCAGCTCGCTTTTCTGATCGGGAACCAGC
>JAKAHN010000134.1 GCA_021814895.1 bacterium | reverse complement strand
TTGAGGGTACTGACTACTTTAATCTTTACGACTATCGCAATCAGAGCGTTATTAGCCCTTTTTTCAATAATCAAAAAGATAAATTCTTAATACTTTTAAATTCAAATGCCCGCCCGCGGACCCTTTTTAAGGAGTTTTATGGCGAGCGTCTAAAAGCCATTAAATATTTTAGTAACGTTCCGGGGTTCGATCTTTATGGTGGCGGTTGGGATAAAACTCCTCGTCATCCGCTTCATTTTCATTATAAAAAATATGTTCATCGTGTTTGGCGAGGAAAAGCCGGCGACAAAATGGAGGTTTTAAGTCAGTATAAATTTGCTATTTGCTATGAAAACGCCCCCTATAACGGATATGTCACAGAAAAAATCTACGACTGTCTGGCTGCTGGCACAATTCCTATTTATCTTGGAGCGCCCGATATCAAAGAAATAGTTCCAGACAATTGCTTTATCGATTTTCGAAAATTCAGAAATTATTCTGAACTCCACAATTATTTACTATCGATTTCTGACAAAGATATAATAAAATACAGACAAAATATGTTGCATTTCTTAAACGATAAATCAACTATGAAGGGAATGCGAACTCTTGCACACGAAATTCTAGGAATTTAACGATAAAAATAAATTGCCTTTGAATTTTGAATTCCGTGGAGTATTATTCTTTTAAGATTAAATAATACTTCAACCAACATGATTAAAGATGTCGTTATAAAAAAAGTTAACGTTCATAAAGACGAACGCGGCTTTTTCGCCGAACTTATTAAGTTCGGCGAAAGTACATTCCACGAAGTTCTCCAAACCAGCTATTCCGAAACGAAGCACGGCGTCATCAAGGCTTTCCATATTCACAACTATTGGGAAGTTTGGTGTATTATAAAAGGCGAAGCCCTGGTTGTTCTTCACGACCTAAGGCCTGATTCAGCGACAAAAGGGGAGACGCAGGCTATTCTCGCTGGAGAAAAAAATATACTCGTGATTGCTATCCCAGGAGGTGTCGCCCACGGCTACAAGCCTCTCGGCAAAAATAATATGGGCATTATCTATCACTCGAGCGAAGCCTATAACCCAAAAAACGTCACCATCCGCACCATTCCGCATGACTCGCCGGAAATAGGTTTCGATTGGGAAACACTACCGCATGAAAATCACAGTTAAAAATTCGGGCGTCATTAAACTGACTACTAAGAAACATCCCCGCCATGGGCACCTTTTTGTCGCCGAAGCCGCTAGGCATATCCCTTTCCTCATCCGCCGTATCTATTTCATTAACAACATAAAAAAATATTCCTGCCGCCGAGGAAACCACGCTCACAAAAAACTCAAACAGGCAATGTTTTGCCTCAATGGTTCATTTGTTTTAAGTTTGGATGACGGCAGAAAAAAACAAAAACTAATCCTAAAAAATCCTGAAACTGGTGTAATCTTAGGGCCAAGACTTTGGCATTCTATGAGTAAGTTTTCTAAACACTGCGTCATTTTAGTTTTGGCCAGCAATTACTACAAAGAAAGTGATTACATCCGAGACTACAACGATTTTCTTGAAATTACTAAGCGTAAATGAACTCCGGCAAAAAAACTATCCTTATAACCGGCGCGCTCGGCCATATCGGCTCGAAGCTCATCCGAGATTTTTCACCCGAGCTTGTTGAAAAAGTAATAATTCTTGATAACCTCTCCACTCAGCGCTACGCATCGCTCTTTAATCTCCCCGGCGGTATAAAATATGAGTTTTATGAAGATGACATCCGTACGGTTGATTTTTCGAAATACCTAAAGGAAGCCAGCGCTGTTATCCATCTTGCTGCTATTACCGACGCTCCTTCTTCAGTTGATAAAAAAGAAGAATCCTTCGAAGTTAAGCTCGAAGGTACTAAACGTTTAGCTGGCGCCTGTCTCGAGTCAGGCGTTTCACTCCTTTTCCCATCCACCACGAGCGTCTATGGTTCACAAGAAAATCTTGTCGACGAAGCTTGCGCCGAACTGAAACCCCAGAGCCCCTACGCCGAATCCAAACTCCAAACTGAAGAATACCTAAAAAGTTTAAAATCAAAAGGATTAAAATTTGTCATTTGTCGCCTCGGCACCATTTTTGGCTACTCCGTAGGGATGCGCTTTCACACGGCTGTCAATAAATTTATCTGGCAAGCTGCAAACAATTTGCCGCTTACTGTCTGGAAAACAGCACTCAATCAAAGGCGTCCCTATCTCGACCTTTCAGATTGCATCGGGGCAGTAAATTTCATTTTAGAAAAAAATCTCTGGGACGGAGAAATTTATAACGTGTTAACCAATAATTTCACCGTCGAAGATATCATAAACACTATCAAAAAATTTATTCCCAACCTCAAGATTTCTTACGTCGATTCAGCAATTATGAATCAGCTCTCCTATGATATTGACGACAAAAAATTCCGAAGCGTCGGTTTTGTGCCACAAGGTAATCTTGAAGACGGGATAAAAGAAACTATCAATCAGCTTCGCGGCATCCTTAGAATTTAGCCCTACTCATAGTTATGAAAGTTATTTTTTTAAATGTCTGGCAAGGAAAAATCCGCGACAAACTGGCGCAGTTTTTGAAATCCCAATCCCACAGCACGGATATTTTTTGTTTTCAAGAGGCGTATGAAGAAACCAAATCTCTGCTTCGGAATTGTTTGCCTAGTTTCCAAGAAATAACTGCCACGAAGCCGATGGCTTTCAGCGACAACTTTTTCGATCAAGCAACCTACGTGGGAAAATCTATCCCCATTCTGCAATCCGAAATATTGCTTAAAGAAGAAAATGAAACCGGGCTTGGCCTTACAATACACGCTCGCCACAAAGAGCACGATTTTTTTATTTGCAATTTTCATGGGCAAACCTACCTAGGAGAGGACAATAAGTTAGATAGTTCAATCCGACTCGTTCAATCGGAGAA
>JAKAHN010000133.1 GCA_021814895.1 bacterium | reverse complement strand
CCGCCCGACGGTTGAATACATCATCGTTGAAATCAAAAAACCAAAGCTCCAAGACGGAAAAAATCAGCTTCGCTCCTACACCAACGCCACCGGCGCGCCGATTGCCGTTTGGACCAACGGCGGACAGATTTCACACTATAACCGCAAAGACCCAAACTATTTTGAAGACATTACCGATATTCCCAAAGCCGACCAAACGCTTGAGGATATTTTGAAAGAAAAATTTACTCTCAAAGATTTAATCATCAAAGATAAAATCCCGAACGAAGGAAAATCGCTCAAAACCATTATTCAGGAAATGGAAGACGAGGTTTTGGCAAACGCGGGCGTGGATGTCTTTGAAGAAGTTTTTAAACTTATTTTCACCAAACTTTATGATGAATTGCAGAGCAAGAAAGATAAAATGCGTCTGGAAATTTATCTTGAAGACAAGTTAAGCCAAGAAGATCGCGGCGATTATGACAAAGTAAAAGAAATTTTAGCGAAAATTGACGATTCTAGTTTTAGAGTTTTGGAGTTTAGAAACACCGGGCAATCCGAAAGCGAACTCAAAAAGAAAATCCAAAAACTTTTTGACGAAGCCAAAGCCAAATGGCCGGGCGTTTTTGACGAAGCCAGCCAAATCGGGCTTAGCCCCTCTCATCTTTCGGTCAGCGTTTCCAGTTTGCAGGATATAAAACTTTTCAATTCCAACCTGCAAATTATAGACGAGGCTTTTGAATACCTGGTCAATAAGTCGTCAAAAGGCGAAAAAGGTCAATACTTTACGCCTCGCCATGTGATTGATATGTGCGTCAAAATGCTCAATCCAAAAGCAGGCGAATATATGGTAGATACTGCCGCCGGCTCTTGCGGATTTACCGTGCATACCATTTTTCAGATTACCGGACATCTGTTTCAAAATACCGACATTTCCGAGGAAGAAAAAGAGAATGTGCTCAAAGTTTTTGGCATTGATTTTGACGAAAAAGTCGTGCGCGTAGCTCGCACTTTAAACTTAATCGCCGGAGATGGAAACACTAATGTTTTACACCTCAACAACCTTGATTATGAGCGCTGGAACGAAAGTATCGGTAACCGCGAATGGCTGGAAGTGTACGGCGCCGGATTAAAACGCCTTGAAGCTCTGCAAAAAGATAAAAGTTCTTATAAAGAATTTAATTTTGATATTTTAATGGCAAATCCGCCATTTGCCGGAGACATTAAAGAATCTCGCATAATCCACAAATATGATCTTGGCTACAATGATAAAAACAAGCCTAAGTCAAAAGTCGGACGCGATATTTTGTTTATTGAAAGAAACCTAAACTTTTTGAAACCGGGTGGAAGAATGGCGATTGTTTTACCGCAAGGCCGTTTTAACAATACATCAGACAAGGCAATCCGCGAGTACATCGCCGAAAAGGGCAAAATTTTGGCGATTGTCGGACTTCATGTAAATACATTCAAACCGCACACGGGAACAAAAACCAGCGTGCTTTTTGTGCAAAAATGGGATGACAAGCTTTGCCCAAAAGTGGAAGATTATCCGATTTTCTTTGCCGTTTCGGAAAAATCCGGCAAGGATAACTCCGGCGATTATGTGTTTTTGAAAAACGGAGGCGGTCAGTCGAAATTGGATAAAAACGGACACTTGATAATCAATCACGACCTGCACAATCACGACGGAGAATTGCCCGACGGCGTGGCGGAAAAGTTTATTGAGTGGGCAAGGTCGGAAAAATTAAGTTTTTGGAAATAAACTTAAACAATATGACAAATAACTACACACCTAAAAATTTACCGATTCAAAATATAAAATGGGAATCTTTTGTTCATCTTATAGGAAGGGCCAATGTGGAAATCGGAAGGTTTGACGCATTATTACAAAACATCCCAAATCCCTCCGTGCTTTTGAGTCCATTAACTACCAACGAGGCAGTTTTGTCTTCCCGTATTGAGGGTACGCAGGCAACACTTAAAGAAGTTTTGGAATTTGAAGCCAATCCGCAAAAAGAAACAAAAAAATACGAGGACATCCAAGAAGTTATCAATTACCGAAAGGCACTAAAGGCAGCGATAGATGAAATGGAAAAACTTTCTCTTTCAACAAGAGTTATTAAAAAAGCGCATGAAATTTTATTACAGGGAGTGCGGGGTGAAAATAAAGACAGGGGAAATTTTAGACGGCAACAGGTATTTATCGGAAAGCCTGGCGCAAAAATTGAGCAGGCGACCTATATTCCGCCTTCCGCTGAAAAAATTGCTGATTTGATGTCCAATTTGGAAAAGTATATCCACGGGGAAGAAAAGGATTTGCTTGTGCAACTGGCTATTATTCACGCACAATTTGAAATGATTCATCCATTTATGGATGGCAATGGCAGAGTAGGCAGAATGATAATGCCCCTGTTTTTGTATTTCAAAAAGGCTATTTTCTATCCTTCATTTTATCTAAGCGAATATCTAGAATCACATAGAGACGAATATTATGAAGCCTTATTGAATATCTCCAAAAATAATAATTGGGAAGGCTGGATAACCTTTTTCTTGCAAGCGGTTATAGAGCAGTCAAAAGAAAATATCGTAAAAGCAAAAAAAATTATCGGACTTTACGAGCAGAAAAAACAAAGAATAACCGAACTTACCAAATCGCAATTTAGTATCAAAGTTTTAGACGCTCTTTTTGTGATGCCAATTTTTCAAAGCCAAGACTTTATTAAAATTTCCAAAATTCCAAAAGCAAGTGCATTTAGATATATTGGAATTTTAGAGAAAAATAGTGTTATATCATCAGATAAAAAGCGCAAGAATAAGCTATATTTTTTTAATAAACTGCTTGATATTGTCAAATAATGCCAAAAATGAGACTAGCAAAATTCATAGTGCCATTCGTTAGACTATCAAAAAGTGTAGTCTCACAGAATAGAAAATATGAGACTATAAAATTACACAATATCACCAATGAGAATTAA
>JAKAHN010000132.1 GCA_021814895.1 bacterium | reverse complement strand
TAAGAAATGAGGGACTTTCTTTTAAAGAGATAGGGGAATTGTTGGGCGTAAGTGGAGAACGGGTTAGACAATTAGAAAATAAAAACAAAAATCCCATCTTAAAAAGGACGGGGTATAAGGAATTTAGAAAGTGTAGGAGTTGTGGGGGAGATTATTTAATTTATAAAAGAATAAAAGCTAAAAAAGAGTTTTGTTCTATAAAATGTAAGAATTATTTTTTTAAAAATTATAATATTTGTAGAATTTGTAAAAATAAACAAGGAACTATAGTGGGGGCGAGATCAACGTCTGGTAGAATTTTTTATAATTGTAATGAGTGTAATAATAAACTGGCAAAAGATTATTATAAAAATAATTCAAACAAAGTGAGGGAAATTATACGGCGATACGAAACAAAATATCCTCAAAAAAGAATTGCTTGGAATATAGCACAAAAAATATATAAAAAACCCTGTGTTGTGTGTGGAAATCCAAATTCTGTAAGACATCATAAAAACTATAGGCGACCAATGGAAGTGATTTTTTTGTGTCCATCGCATCATAAAAAACTACATATGAATCGGATCAATAGTTCCTCTTTACTTTTATTTTCAGATAGAGTATAATAAAGGGTAAATATTATATTTTAGGAAGCATACGGAAAAACCGACTGCGACCATTGCGGCCGGTTTTTTGTATGCGAAAAAAAATAACCACAAAAGCGACTAAGGAAAAGGCCCACAAAGGGGAATTTTTGTGCGTATTAGAAAGTGCCGGTTTAAAGACTAAAATTGAGGGGGACACGATAATAGATTGTTTGGATAAGTTGGCCGGTAAAAGCATTAAAACCAAAGGAGTTTTAACAATTTCCAAAGGAAAGGTCGCGAGAACCACGATTTTATACCCTTTGCAAATGAGAAAATTGGTTGTTCCGATGTTTAGGATTGTGTTGGCAAAAAGATTGGGTATTTATTTTTAAAATGCCAAAAGCGTTTATGGATTGTGTTAAAAATGGCGGGAAAGTTTTCACTATTGAAATGGGTAAAGGGAAATATAGGCACGGGTGTAAGATGTCGGCTGAAGGAAAGGCGGTTTATGGCGAGGAAAAGATGAAAAAAATGAAGCCAGAGATGGAGAAACATAAAAAAACAATGAAATGAAAAAAGATTTATTAGATAAAATTTTGAACGATAACGAAAGATTGGCGATTCAAATGTTTGTAGACAACGAAGTCCAGCGTGAAGCGGTAAAGAAGGTTTTATTAGCGGAGATTTATTACAACGGCGTGTTAAAAGAGGGTGAAGCGGCAGACCCCTTGAGAAATTTTACTTTGGGTTTGGTTTCTAATTTAGGCGATAGATTGAGAAACGAGGCATTAGGAGAGCAGTTAAGGGCCGCGTGGGAGGGAATCAATATGTTGGAGGTGGCTTTTAATCAATTATCAATATATAAGCGAGAGGATGAACCGAAAAAAGCTAAGGATAATCCGGCTCGCTAATCAAGGTCGCAAATAATAAACAATTAGATGAAAAATTTTTTAATAGGACTTGGTGTGGTGGTTTTGGGAATAGGAATTTTTGTTAGCGGATATTTATTTGGCAGAACTATCGAGCCGCTTGGACTCAGTGTTGCTGAAATATCTTATCCGACCGCAACTAATGCCAGTTCTACTTGTGTGTCGGCAACTTCTACCGTTGTGCTTTCTACAAGCACTCAAAGAACAAGCGCAATAATCGCTTTAATTGGTTCAACCTCGACATTTCTTTGTCGGGCAACTATTTGTGCCACCAATACGGGCATAAATCTAACATCGAATTTTCCAGTTTACGAACAAAAGGATGGCTATACTGGGCCTTATTCTTGTGTGGCAGGGTCAACCAGCACATTAACCACATCATATTCACCATAATATGTCATTAAAAGAATATAAATTAGCAGGGTTAAAAGATAAGTTTAAGCCGGAAATTAAAACAGAATCCGTAAAACCAAAGTCCGGTGCAAAGGTCGAAAAGAAAAGGAAATCTAAAAAATGAAAAAAAATATAGTTATTGCGGTATTGGCTGTTTTAGTGATTATTTTCGCCGGGCTTTATTTCTTTATTACGAAACCAAGCCCGTTGGCGGGATCGTATTTTACTAACGAATTGGAGTTTTTGGCGGAAATTCGCGCTCCATTAGTTGAGACTGGGAGCATAACCACTCTTACCGCACAGGCAACCTCTACCGCCGTTACTTTAACTGCCGCACAGGTTTGCGATTCCAATCAGATTAGATGGGACATAACGACTGTCTCGACTACGCTTAATCTTCCGACAGTGGCAAACGTGGTGGCAAATTGCTTGATTAAAAATGGCGATAATGTTTCGTTTTTATTCGCCAACATTTCAACGACAACTGGCGCAATCGCCACGCTTGCTTCTTCAACTTGGGAACTTGTTGGGGTAGGTGCGGGATCGGATTTGATTGACGGCGGAAATCAAGCAAGAGTTACGCTTGTAAGAACCAGCGCCACAGCTGGATACGCTGTTTTAGAAGAGTTTATCGCGGCTGATTAGTTAATCGGTTCTCAATCCGACCAAAATTGATAACGGGTTATGATTCCTCGAAAAAATCACGACCGGTTATGATTCCTTTTTAAAAAATCATTACATTATCATTTATGGAAAATGAATTAGAGGTGGAGGAAATTGACGAAATCGTCGAAGAAAAAGACGAGGAAGGCAATGATACTACCGATTGGAAGTCATTGGCTCTTAAAAATCAGGGTATCGCAAAGCGCCTTAAAACTAAGCTTGAAAAAGCTAAAGATAAGGCAAAAGAACCCCCGAAAGAGATCGATGACAAACCAGAACCAAAAGAAAAACAGGGTTTTGACTACGCAGAGAAAGCATTTCTTACGGCAAACGGCATTAAATCAGACGAATATGCGTTTGTGGAAGAAGTGATGAAATCTACGGGGAAATCTTTAGACGAAGTTTTG
>JAKAHN010000131.1 GCA_021814895.1 bacterium | reverse complement strand
CTTAGCTCAGAATAGGTGGGAGACTGTGAAGTTTTGTCTTCGGGCGAAACTGAGTTTAAATGGTGCATCGGTAACGCCTAAGTCACTAGCCAAGTTAGGTGTTGATACACCCCCCGAGGGACAGCGAAAAGTTAGTAGTAAGCGCAAGCCGAAAACTGCCTGCTAGGAATGCCCGCGTTCTCTTAATTTCACGGCCCTGCGCTTTGCGGGGCTGTTTTCTTTTCCATTTTTTGAAGCTTAAGAAGTTATCGAGACTGTTAAAATCTTAAATTTTAAAACTATTTAAAACCATTGAAGCTTTGCGGTTTTTTGCTATAATGCTTCTCATTATGCAAGCTGTCATATTAGCGGCCGGGCGCGGTACCCGGATGAACCATCTTACGGAAAATACGCCAAAGCCGATGCTTAATGTCGGCAAAATGAATCTGATTGAATGGAAGATAGAGATGTTGCCGGAAGAAATCAGCGAAGTGATTATTATAATCGGTTATTTGGGCGAGCAGATAAGAGAGCATTTTGGTGACACCTTTAAGGGCAGGAAGGTTATTTATATTGAACAGAAAGAACTAAACGGTACCGGTGGCGCTATTTTTCTTGCTAAGCCTTTTTTGAAAGGAAAATTTTTGGTGATGATGGGCGATGATATTTACAGCAAAGAAGAAACGGAGGAAATGATAAAAAATGGCTGGTCAGTGCTTGCGAAGAAAATGGAAACAGACGGAAAGGGCGCAAAGATTGTTCTCAATAAAGACAAAACAATCAAAGAAATTATCGAAGGAGCGCGTCTTGAGGCGGGGGATTGGAACAATGCCGGTATGTATCTCTTAGGAACGGAAATTTTTAATTATCCTTTAGTGCCGAGAGAGTCCGGCGACAAAGAATTTGGTTTGCCTCAAACAATTGCGCTTGCCGCTAAAGATATTCCGATTCGCATTGTACCGACAGAAAAATGGCTCCAGGTGACTTCGCCGGAGGATATTCCGAAGGTGGAAAAAATGCTCGGGGAGTAGTTGCGGATCCAGATTATAATTTTTGATATTTAATAGGTTTTTTGAGGGCGTGGTTGTTTTAGAAATTCTTCAAAAAATTCAATTCCTACTCTCATATCTTCAGGCAGGGTGTTATAATCTCGGCCATCAAGTTTCATTTCTTGCATCTGAAGCGACAAACTGCTTAGAAAATATCTGAAGAGTTTTTTTCATACTCGCTTGGGTCGTTGTCATTTTTGAATTCTCTCAAGCCTTGATTTAGATGTCGTTGGTCAAGACTTAAAAGAAAAATTGGCAGGTGGGTTATTTTTTCACAGGTTATTTTTCCGTTTCTCAATGCAATGCCGTAATCCAGAGTCATTCCTTCTTCACCTTTAGTTTCTTTTTTCCATTTAATCATCCCTGCGTCTGCGCTATAGCCAAAATTTCTTCCGTTAACCTCACTTCGTTTTCGTCGTTCATTGTTTTTGGGCTAACTTCATCAAGAGCGCAGATTGTGTGTCCGGTATCTCGATCAACAATTACGTTGTCTACCTTATTTGTAATATCATCAAAATGAGAAGACCTGACCACGATAAATCGTTCCCCAGCCATTTTATGCATAATTGATGTTTTTAGGATTTTAAACATAAAATTAGCTTTTCCGTTCTCACCCAAAATTATTTTAGCAAGTTCTGTGGACCCGTGGTTTCTAAGTAAATGCGTATCGGCAATTCCTTTTATGTCCATCGGTATATTTTTGCCGGCGGGGGAATGATGCGAAAATCCGGAGAAATTGTGGCCCTTTCTCCCTCGGGTAAATCTTTTTGTTTTTCGGCCAATTCCTCAGTCAACTTTTTTTGTTCATTTTCAAGATATGAGCGGACTTTTTCGGCAGGGGAGACGGGTTTCTCTGCAACATTTTCGGTTGATATTTTTTCCATAGATTTAAGAGTAAAAATTTTTTGTCTTTTATTCAAGCAAAAAAATACCCAACCGATAACCGGCGGGGTATTTTAGTCAATTGCCAAATTTTGGTCTTTGGCAAGGCGTTTGAAGGTTGGAGATTTTTCGTACAGTTCTCGAAACGAATTTGCGCTCGCTTCTATAGAACCGTCGACTAATACTACAATCTTGTCTGCCGATTGCACGGTGGATAGTCTATGAGCTATCACAAGGGTGCTGATACCAGACACTAACTCATTCAGTCCCTCAAGGACCGCTTTCTCGGTGGTTGAATCAAGATGACTTGTCGCTTCATCAATCAATATCAGACTTGGCTTTTTGATGACTGCCGAGCCGATAGCGAGACGTTGCGATTGCCCGCCCGACAGTTGCACACCTTCCCGTCCAACCACTATATCAAGCGGATTTTCACCTTTCGGTCTGTGCCCGAAATCAATGGCGAGAGTGTCCATAAGCTTTTTAAGACGCTCATCGGTCCATTGTTTTCGTTCGTCGGCGGATAGAGCGTAGAGTAAGTTGTCACGCACTGTTCCGTCGAATATCTGTGGTTTTTGCGGAATATAGGCCACCGCTTTTCGCCATGAGTACAGAGTGATTTCCTTGATATCTTTGCCGTTTGCTCTGATGTTTCCCGATAAAGGATTCATAAAGCGAAGAGTAAGATATTGCAGTGTTGATTTGCCTCCGCCAGACGGTCCGACAAGCGCGACTTTTTCGCCGGCTTTGACCGTGAACGATACGTTGTGAATAGTTCCTCTTTCTTGGTCGGTTGAGGTGTAACTATAACTCACATTCTCAAATTCAAGTTGAAGCGAATTATCCGATTTGAATTCGGTTGCGGTTGGAGAATCAACAACATCGGGTTTGATTTCAAGTGTTTCCATCATCACTTGGAGAGTAGGCAAGTAACCGGTAATTGTTCTCTGAATTTGTCCGACACGCCAAATGTTTGAAACAATGACATTTGTCCAGGAATACAGCGGATACAAAAGACCGACCGATTGCCATGCGCCATTTAAAACCAGACTGGCGCCGTAGACG
>JAKAHN010000130.1 GCA_021814895.1 bacterium | reverse complement strand
TTTAAATCACAGACATATCGTTTTTAACTACGCAACTTTTTCTGCCTCTTTCAGTTCTGCCGGAATGTTAATGGAACTTTTCACCTTCAGTGATTTGCCGAAATTTTTCTTACCGGCATTTTTCACTTCAAAATCAAAAATGTCGCCTTTCAAACTTACGGCCACTTCCCCGCCTTCGCCAAGACCTTCGGCAATAATCAGATTGGCAACAGGAGTTAAAATTTTATTTTGAATAATTCTCTTAATCGGTCTTGCTCCATATTGTGAAGAATAACCCTCTTTCGCCAAATATTTTGCAACTTCCGACGAAACCGCCAAAACGATCCCTTTGTCTTCTAATCTTTTTTTAACGATATCAACTTGCAAATCGACAATCTTCATTATTGCTTCCGGCTTTAGAACATCAAAAATAATCACATCGTCAAGACGATTCAAAAATTCCGGACGGAAATAATCCTTTAAGCTGTTTGACACTTTTTCTTTAGCATCGGCATAATCATCAGCAGATTCCCCGCTTGAAAAACCTAACCTCTGCATCTTATCAATATATTGAGAACCGATATTTGAAGTCATTATGATTATTGAATTGCGAAAATTTACTGATCGCCCCTTAGAATCGGTAATTTTCCCGTTGTCCAAAATCTGGAGCAATACGTTGAACACCTCAGGATGAGCTTTTTCAATCTCGTCAAACAATACGACTGCGTAAGGTCGATGGCGAATCATTTCCGTTAAATTTCCTCCTTCATCATATCCGACATAGCCTGGCGGCGCGCCGATAAGTTTGGAAACAGAATGTTTTTCCATAAACTCCGACATATCTACCCGAATCAGAGCTTTTTCATCGTTAAACATAAATTCGGCTAGCGCTTTGGTAAGTTCGGTTTTTCCGACTCCAGTCGGTCCTAGAAAAATGAAACTGCCAATCGGGCGATTCGGATCAGCAATACCGGCGCGCGCTCTTCGCACTGTATCGGCAATTTTTTTGACCGCGTCATCCTGCCCGACAATTCGCTTTTTTATTTCTTCTTCCATTCTGGTCAATTTCTCTGCTTCTTCTCTCAACATCTTTACCACCGGTATACCGGTCCAACGCGAAACAACCTCGGCAATATCTGTTTCGGTAATCTCTTCTTTCAAAATCCTCCTCGAACTTTGCAACTTCTTCAACCTTTTCAAGCGAATGTCCAAATCTTTTTCCAAAACTGGTATTTTACCATAGCGAATTTCAGCCGCCTTGGCTAAATCAACCCGAGCTTCGGCGTTCTCCGCCTCAATTCGCAAAACTTCCAACTCTTTCCTGAAAGTTTTTATATCCAACAAAGTCTCTTTCTCATTTTTCCACTTCAATTCATGCTCGGCGGTTTTTTCTTTCAAATCGGCAATTTCTTTTTCTATCACTTTTATCCTGGCTTTAGCCTTCTTTGAAGTTGTTTCTTTCTTCAAGGCCTCGCGTTCTATTTCAAGCCGAGTAACTTTTCTGCGAGTATTTTCCAATTCCGGGGGCATGCTTTCCAGAGAAATTTTTAGCGCCGAAGCCGATTCGTCAATCAAATCAACCGCCTTATCCGGCAAATAACGGTCGGTAATATAACGAGCCGAAAGGTTAACCGCCGCCACAATAGCGTCGTCGGTAATCCGAACTCCGTGATAAAGTTCATACTTGTCTTTCAATCCTCGCAAAATAGTCACAGCGTCTTCAATAGAAGGTTCAGAAACATAAACCGATTGGAACCGTCTGGTTAAGGCAGGGTCTTTTTCAATATGTTTCTGATATTCTTTCAGTGTTGTGGCGCCAATAGCCCGAAGCTCGCCACGGGAAAGCGCCGGCTTTAACATATTTGAAGCATCCATTGAACCTTCAGCGGCGCCGGCTCCGACAATTGTATGAATTTCGTCAATAAAAATTATAACCTTGCCTTCTGAACGCTGAATCTCTTTCATTATATTTTTGAGACGCTCTTCAAATTCACCGCGGTATTTCGTGCCGGCAATCAAAAGCCCGAGATCTAAGGAAACCAACTCTTTATCTCTCAATGATTCAGGTATATCGCCACTCGCCATTCGAAGCGCCAATCCTTCCACAATAGCGGTTTTCCCGACTCCCGCTTCACCAATTAAAATCGGATTATTTTTTGTCCTACGCGAAAGTATCTGAACAATCCTTGAAATTTCCACATCGCGACCGATAACTGGGTCTAACTTGCTCTCTTTAGCCAAAGCGGTCAGATTGCGAGTGTATTTGGTCAAAAATTTGAATTTTTTAGGTTGGGACACATCGGTAATATTTGAATGACGCAACTCTTGAAGAGTCGCCATAACAGCGCCTTTCTCAATTTTAAAACGAGTCAAAATTTCTTTGGCTGCACCCGGCACGTCAAACATCGCAATAAACAAATGCTCCGTGGAGACAAATTCATCTTTCAAACTGGCAGCGACTTTGCTTGATAATTCAAGAGTTTGAGCTAATTCTGGAGTTAAATAAATTTGATAAGCGGGAGATAAAACATTGGCGGACTCGGGAGTTTCAATCAATTCAAAAACCGAGTCGGAAAGTAGTATCGCGTCTATACCAAGTCTCTCCAAAATCGCTATAACCATGCTTTCTTCTTGCAACATTAAAGCTGCCAAAAGATGAATCGGATTAACGTGATTTTGCCCACGCTCAATAGCCAGCTCATGAGCTCGACGGATGGCTTCTTTTGCTTTTGTTGTAAAGTGGTTAAACGGAGGCATAAAGTAAAGTATAAAGTAAAAAGTTAAAAGTAAAAAGTTTTGATTATTTTAGACACTTCTCGCCCCGTTGTAAACTTTGTAATCAAAGTTTTACTGCGGGGTGATTAAACGGTGGTATAAAATAAAAAGTTAAATAATTTTTCAATTTTTCCCTAAAGCCTAGAGCCAAACGCCTTAATGTTATAAGGCCGTTTTCGCTTTTCCAACTTTTGCAATCGCGCCAGAAATTATATTTGAAGGAAGATACGAGCTCTTGCCACCGACCTTG
>JAKAHN010000129.1 GCA_021814895.1 bacterium | reverse complement strand
TTTGGTTACTTTTATATAAGAATGAAGAGAAATAAAAACCCCCGAAACCTAACACCAATTTTTATTATATCACTTGTTCTTGTGGGTGGTGTTTTATGTTTTTTGAAAAGCCCTGTTTTTGCTTCATCTACCGACGGCACGATTGTCTCCGACCCTACGGGTCGTAGACCCGGAGGGATTCAACTGATAAAATAAATTTATGTGGTTCGTTTATCTTCTACAAAGTTTAAAAGATAAGAAATACTACATCGGACAAACCGATAATATTAAGAGTCGGATTAAAAAACATAACAGCGGAGAAGTTAAGTCCACTAGATATAGAATTCCTTTTAGATTGATTGGTCATGAGGAATATAAAACAAGAAATGAAGCGAGGTGGAGAGAATATAATCTTAAGAAAAGCGCTTGGCAACGAAAGAAGTTTTTGGAGAAGTTTATTGTCTTTTTGATAATTTTTATAAGCATTCCTTTTATCGCTTTTGCGTCAATTACCGATGGTACTATAGATAGTACTTATAAATACGCCTGGAGTGAAAACACCGGCTGGCTTAATTTCGGGACAACCGAAGGCAATGTTCATGTAACTGATTCGGCTTTGACCGGATACGCTTGGGCGGAAAATATCGGATGGATTAATCTCAACCCTAGTTAAGGCGGAGTTAGCAATGCCGGCGCCGGCAATTTATCCGGCTACGCCTGGAGTGAAAACACCGGTTGGATAAACTTCAATCCCGCCAATGGCGGAGTAACCATTAATTCCTCGGGAGAATTTTTAGGATACGCCTGGGGCGAAAATATCGGCTGGATTGTTTTTAACTGCGCTACGACCAATTCCTGCGCGACAGTTGATTACAAAGTAAAAACCGATTGGCGGCCGCAAAGCGCGAGAACCACTCCCAGCTCTGCTGTGGCAAATGCGGGACTTCCGATTAGTATACTTTCTCCAGTACCCACTAATATCAATAAGTCTCTACAAGTATCTTCTTCAATATCCACTAATATCCCAATATCCACCAATATCCCAATTTCAATTAATATCTTTTCCAAATATCTTTACCCCGGCCTCACCAGTTCCGATGTTAGAAAACTTCAATCACTATTGTCTAATTATCCCGATATCTATCCTGAAGCAAAGATAACCGGTTATTACGGTCAACTGACCAAACAAGCAGTCCAGAAACTCCAGCTCAAATACGATATTACCAATCAATCCGATTCCGCTTATGGATATGTCGGACCAAAAACCAGAGTTAAATTAAATGAACTACTTACTACTAACCACCAACCACAAACTATCGATAACCAACAATTAATCAATCAGCTCAAACAGACAATTCTTATTATAGAAGCCAAAATACAGGAACTTCTCAAACAGCTTCAAGCTCTCAAATCCGCGCAGTGAGATTCCTCGTTTCTCTCGGAATGACAAGACGGGCTATTGAAGTTGAACCTCCATTGAATTGAAAAAAAACTCTATAATGGTATGATAAAAATATGGAAAGAGATCAAATTCGAGAAAAATTAAAAGCGCAGAAATTATTTTTAAAACAAAGATACCATGTAAAAAAAATGGGTATTTTTGGTTCGATTGCCAGAAATGAAGCGAATAAAAAAAGCGACGTAGATGTATTGGTGGAATTTAATGAGCCGATTGGGATGTTCGAATTTATGAGACTGGAATATTTTTTAAAGAAAATTCTAAAAAGAAAAGTTGATTTAGTAACTAAAAAAGCCCTTAAGCGAGTAATTAAAAAAGACATCCTCAAAGAAACTATTTATGTCTAAACGAAGAAACGCTAAATTGTATATAGACGATATATGGGATTCCATTGGGAAAATAGAAAAATATTCTAAAGGGTATAAGTTCGAAGATTTTACGAAAGATATAAAAACCATCGACGCTATCGTCAGGAATTTTACGATACTCGGTGAGGCTATTAAAAATTTACCGAGAGAAGTTAAGCAAAAATATCCGGATATTCCTTGGCGTGAAATTATGGGCATGAGAAATAAGATTGTTCACGAATATTTTGCGGTTGACGAAGAGATACTTTGGGAAGCGGTAAAAGAAGATTTGCCGCCTTTTAAAAAACAAATGCGAAAACTAAAAAAAGATTTAAGGATTTGAAAATTTAACCAGACGAATCCTCAATCTTCTGGAACAGATCAACTATCTACGAAATCAGTTGAACCAAATCCTTAGCCAGATCAAAAAACCCTCACAATAATATTTACGTCATCGCAAGACGTAATAAGAGTGGATCAGGGTCAGGTTTTTTACTGGTATAAAATCTTAAAATTTGCTATAATATATATATGTATAATTGGTCAATTGATGAAAAAAAATTCAAAAAAGAGGATCCTGAAGGATATAAAATTTGGCGGCTTGAGCAAATGATAAACTTCGGTGAACCCGGCGAGAAGCTGAATGAACGGGAGCTAAAGAAATATTGGAATTTTATCAGCAAAAGAATAGATCATCGTTATCGGCTATTTTTAGAATTTTTATTATGGCCAAAAAAGAGAAAAATAAAAGCATCCTAACAGCGCATCAGAGCGATATTCTAAAAGCCGTTGCTGGAGAAGATTATTTTTCAAAACGTTTTTATTTGGCGGGCGGCACTGCCCTTTCTGAGTTCTATTTAAAATATCGGATCTCCGAAGATTTGGATTTCTTTACCGAAAATCAAGAAGTGAATCCTTCCCCCGTCTTGAGGTTTTTTCAAAATCGGCTAAAGAAATTTGGTATTGATAAAATTGAGACCAAACAAGTTATGGGATTATTCACGCTATTCCTCAAATTTATCGACGGCGACGTCCTTAAGGTTGATTTCAATTATTATCCATTTCCGCGGATTGAACGCGGCATAAAGTTTGGCAATTTGGAAATTGAAAGCATTTATGATATAGGCGTTGATAAAACGCATACAATTGTATTGAAACCCAGAGCGAGAGATTTTATAGATCTCTATTTCATCTTGAAAGAGAAAAAATACGATTTTCGCGAGTTGTTAAAGCAGGCTAAAG
>JAKAHN010000128.1 GCA_021814895.1 bacterium | reverse complement strand
AATAGGGTTTCCTACTGGCCAAGCCCAGTGTATTTCGCTTGGTTCCAAAATAGAAATAAAAGAACCGATAATAGAAATCGGTGGAGGAGCTCATAATGCCGCAGTCACTTTTTCCAGGGCGGATCTTGATGTTATTTCGGTTTTTAACATTGGGAGTGATAATAATGGCAATATGGTAGTTGAAGAATTTATCCGCAAAGGAATAAAACCGGTTGAAATCGTGGATAAAAATAAAAAAACAGGAGTTTCTTATATTCTATTGAGCGGTAGTGGGGAAAGAACTATCCTGGTGAATCGCGGATGCTCGGGCGATATCCAAAATTCGGAAATTCCATTCAAAAAACTGGAAGCCAAATGGGCTTACATAGCGCCCGGTAGCATCTCATATCCGGTCTTAAAAAAGATATTTCATTATCTAAACAAAAACGGAACAAAAATTGCCGTCAATCCGTCGAAGGATATGTTGCAATTGGGAATTAATAAATTAAAGCCATTTTTGAATATGGCTTCGGTTGTGATTTTAAATAGGGAGGAAGCGGCATATCTTACCCACGTTCCATACGACGAAAGCGATAAAATATTTTCAAAGCTGGACGATTATGTTCCGGGAATTGTTGTTATGACCGATGGAAAAAAAGGAGCCGAAATTTCTGATGGAAAAACATTTTATAAGTCGGGAGTTTTTGCAGAGAAAAATATCGCTGACAGGACCGGGGCAGGGGATGCTTTTGGGAGCGGGTTTATTGCCGGAGTAATTGAGGCCGATGAGCAGTGCATCAAGGGGGTTTGTAGCCCGCATAAAATAGCCTATGCGATTAGGCGCGCCGCAGCCAACTCTACTGCCGTTATCGAATCCATCGGGGCAACTCCGGGAGTAATTTCTAAACATGATTTTCTGAGCGGCCGAAGATGGAAATCACTGCCGATAGATATTAAAAGAATATGACCGGGTTGTGAAACTGCGATAATGTTTTTTTAAATCTATATTGTTCGGCATAAAAATATTAATAACAAATAAAATAATTTAATTAACCAGATACTGCGTAAAAATCAAAAAGATTTGCAATCGCAGTTCTACTACCCGGTATGACATCAGAAGAAAAAATTGCCAGAATTTTAAGAGCCGATAAGGATACTATTATCGAGGTTGAGCGTAGATTGGGTAAAATCACCGGTAAAACCGGAGTTATTGACGAAATTTGGGCTCAAAACGATGCGGCGGTGGAAAATCGCCTTGAGCAAATGAGGCTAACCAGAAAATCTTCCGCAAAAAAAGTATTTGAAGCCCTTATAAAAAAAATCAGGAAAGACGACAAAAGCTTGATGATGTTGATGGGCGGTCCGGATTTTACCTGCAAAGGCGGGTGTGAAGTTGTTTCAAAATTTGTCACTTCCGTGGCGGGAGATATGAACGGATTCTTTTTAAAGAAGGAAAAGTTCGTTGAATTTTTGCACAAAACTCCTCCCAAAAAAGTGCTGATGATGCTGGGATATTCTTCGGTGGATGAGTTTCTTGAGAAAGAGGATTGGCGTGAAGTCGCTGCTTCCCTCAGATTTGTTGAGGGCGGAGAGTGGATTAATGATGTCCTTTTGCCTTCTTACGAGTCGCTTAGTCCGGCGGATTTTGAGCACAGGAAATTTGAAATCATCGCCTTAAATCCCAAATGGGAAAATTTGGCTAAAAATTTTGTAGAAAAGAAATACCATAATATCAGCCACCTGAAAGAATTGGGAATAATTTTTATAATACCGACATCGCTCAATTTACTCGGCGAACTTATGCGAACCGTCGGCCTTCTCTTTCATTATGTCAATGAAATAAAATTCTATTCCAATATCTTTCATCACATAGGAGGAAGGCCTGTAGATTTTTCCAGAAATTTAATGTCGCTTTTGAGAGGAGATGTTGTTGACGACAAAAAATTATCCAACCAAGGAGAATGGCTTATCGTCCAGCGTTATTTGGCAAAAGACGACGAGAACGATTGGCGGCTTTTTGTTCCGCACGTAAATCCGGAAGCGATGCACTGGGAAAAAGCGGAAAATATGCTTGTGGAACTGGGGAAAAAGTATGACGACTTAGGGCAGGAATTTTCTTTTTGGAAAGAGCTCAACTGGGTTGGGGATTATTTTGGGACCAATACCGGAGTGGACGTTCTTGTCAGTTTCAATTTAATCGACACTTCAATGGCGCTGGTTCAGGAAAAGGAGATGATTAAATATCTTTATCACCATCAAGAAGCTCTCTGGAACAAAATATTCTCGTCATATTTTGGAGAAGAAAAAATGGAAGAGATGATGCGCGAAGACGTCGAATTCGGATATATCAAACTGTCCGATAAATTAACCCAATACTAATTACATGCTTTCACTTAGAAATCTTATTGCCGATGCTCGCGGCCGAAACGTTGCCATAGGCCATTTCAATATTTCGGATTTGACGATGCTTCATGCTATTTTTAATGCCGCCTTTGAACTCAAGGTGCCGATAATTATCGGAGTTTCCGAAGGGGAGCGTGAATTTATCGGAGTCAGACAAGCTGTGGCTTTGGTACATAGTTTCAGGGATGAGTATAATTATCCGATTTTTATTAATGCCGACCATACTCATTCTTTTGATAAAATAAAAGAGGCGGTCGATGCCGGTTTTGATGAGGTGCTTTTTGACGGCGGACAAAAACCGCTTGAAGAAAATATTGCTATTACAAAACAGGTTGTTGATTATGTTCATTCGCACAATGAATCTTACGCAACCGATATTATGGTTGAAGGAGAGCTGGGTTATATCGGTTCCGGTTCGGTTATCTTGGACAGAATTCCTGAAGGAGTTTCTATAAAAAAAGAAGACCTGACAAAACCTGAAGACGCAGAAAAATTCGTCAGAGAAACTGGAATTGATTTGCTGGCTCCGGCCGTTGGCAACATTCACGGAATGTTTGCCGATGTTCCCGACCCCAATCTGGATATTCAAAGGATTGCCGAGGTCTATAATGCCGCAAATGTCCCCCTCGTTCTTCATGGCGCATCGGGAAATTCGGATGATGATATT
>JAKAHN010000127.1 GCA_021814895.1 bacterium | reverse complement strand
ATTATAACTATGAGCGATTTATATAAAAAAATATTTTCAAATATTACAGAGATTAACCCTCCAGAAAGATTATACTCATCTATTTTAAAAAGAGTGGAAAAAGAAAAAAAACGCTATCTAAAAATAAAGTTGTTTTTCCATAGCGCCATTGCTTTGATTTCTTTTTCGGCGATAATCCCATCTTTTATCTATATGTCGGGAAGTTTTACTCAATCCGGTTTCAGCCAATTTGTTTCACTAATATTTTCGGACGGAGCAACGATTATTTCCTATTGGAAAGATTTTGCTCTTCTTTTAGCAGAGTCATTACCAATCTTTAGCATCATAGTACTTTTAATTTCAATATTTGCCTTACTTGGAAGTATCCGTTATGTAACCAGAGACGCAAAAATCTTAATGTCTGCCTAATATTATCTTTGGTTTATTTACTAATTTTATTATAGAAAAAATGGAATTAAAAAATATAATTGATTCAAAATCAGCGACAAAAGTCATAATGGCGGTGGGAATAATTATCGTCGCCCTTATAATCTTCCAAGCGGGCATTTTCGTCGGATATCAAAAGGCCGGTTTTTCTTACAGACTCGGTGAAAATTATTATCGAACGTTCGGCGGTCCGCAAAACGGAATAATGGAAATGCCGGGAGAAGGATTTCCAAACGCCAACGGTATTAGCGGTAAAATTATAAAAATAAATTTACCGTCAATAATCATTGAAGACAGGGCGAGTGTTGAAAGGGTGGCGATTGTCACCGATGATACATCAGTTAGAAGTTTGCGCAAAGAAATCAATCCAACTGATTTAAAGGTTGGCGATATGGTGGTTATAATCGGCTCTTCCGATAATAACGCGCAAATTGACGCCAAACTTATAAGAATCATTCCCCTTCCTCCAAAAAATCAAAATCAAACCGCCTCAACAAGCGCAACAATTAAATAAAATATGAAAAAATTTTTTTCAAATAAAATTGTTCAAAAAATTAAGCTGTACGCTATCGCCCACAAAGCGATAAGCGCTATCGTTCTTTTAGCGGTCCTCATTGGCGGTTATTACGGTTATAAAAAAATGACCTCGGCAAGCGCCGATCCGCGATATGTTCTCGCCACAGTAACCAAAGGAAATATTATTTCTTCAGTATCTGCTTCCGGTCAAGTTTCAGCCTTAAATCAACTTGATATTAAGCCGAAGGTTTCCGGAGATTTGACTTGGATTGCGGTCAAACCAGGAGACAAAATCGGAGTAGGTGGCACTCTTATGAAAATTGATAAAACAGATGCGGAAAAATCTGTAACTGACGCAGAACAAGCGCTCGCCGAAGCCAAACTTCAATTTCAAAAAGATCAAACTAGCGCGCCTATTGACTATAAAAACGCCCTGACAAATCTCGCGTCAGATAAAGACACTTTAACAACAACCTACACCGATACATATAATGTCATTTCTTCAGCGTATCTTGATTTGCCCGCCGTAATGACCGGAGGCAATGATATTCTTTATGGTTATGATTTGAGTCAAAGTAAAACTTTATGGAATGTTGATGTTTTGGTCAACCTTTTCACAGAAACCGACCATGTAAATGATCACACATTAGCTCAATCATTCGCCACAAAAGCCAAAAATGATTACCGAACCGCCAACGATAAATACAACGCCGGCTTGCTCACTTATCAAAAAACTTCCCGCTATTCCTCAACAAACGATTTGGAAACCCTGCTTCAAAACACGACTGATATGTCAATTGCTGTCGCTGAAGCGCTTCAAAGCGAAATAAATTTCTTGTCTGAAATCAGCAGTTTGGCCCAAAATAACAATAAAAAATTGAATTCAACGGTTACAACGATGCAAAACAACGCTCGCAACTATCTAAATACCGCCAACAATACATTAAGCTCGTTACTTGCTCAAAAAAAATCTTTAGACAACGCTAAACAAAAAGTGACTAGCGATGAACAGAACATAACCTTGCTTGAAGTTGGCAATCCAAACGGCAATAATCCTATCAGTCTGCAAATATCCGCTCGAAATATTCAAAATCAGGAATACAATCTAAGTCAACTAAAAAACACTTTGTCTGACTACACTATTACCGCTCCTTTTTCCGGAATCGTTGCATCTCTCCCTGTTAATGTCGGTGACACTGTTGGAACAGGAACGACAGTGGCTACTTTAATAACAAATCAAAAAATAGCCACTCTATCGCTTAATGAAGTTGACGCCGCAAAAATAAAAGTTGGCAATAAAACAACTTTGACCTTTGACGCTATAGATGGATTATCGTTGACTGGTTCGGTAACAGAGATTGACACACTAGGAACCATTTCTCAGGGTGTAGTATCGTATTATATAAAAATCAGTTTTGACACCCAAGATGACAGAGTAAAGCCGGGAATGACCGCCAACGCGGCGATTATTACGAATATAAAACAAGATGTCATAACCGTTCCTTCAAGCGCCATTAAAACCCAAAACGGAACAAGCTACGTTCAAATATTTAATCCCCCGCTTACATCCACTGCCGGAAACCAAGGAATTACCACCGCCGAAATTCCGCAACAAGTGGCGGTAGAGACCGGTCTTTCTGACGATACAAACACTGAGATATTGAGCGGGTTAAATGAAGGCGAACAGATTATTATCAGGACCATAAATCCCACGACTACTGCAACTGCAAGCGCTCAAACCGCGCCAAGTCTTTTAGGCGGTGGAGTAAGAACAACAGGAGGAACAACACGTGGAGCGACATTTATTAGGGGGAATTAGGCAAGAATAAGAGATTAGGAAATTAAAAAAATGTTCCACTCTTGAATTTTCTTAATGCCTTCCGCCAGCTGGCGGAGCCCATAGCTTAATTGTATGATTGAAATAACTAACATAACCAAAACTTATCGTACCGGAGATATTGAATTCCAAGCTTTAAAAAACATCAGTTTTAAAATTGAAGATGGGGAATTTGTGGCAATTATGGGACCGTCAGGAAGCGGAAAATCAACAATGATGCATATTTTAGGATGCCTTGATACCCCGACGTCTGGAAAATATTTTTTGGACAAAAAAGACGTTTCAAA
>JAKAHN010000126.1 GCA_021814895.1 bacterium | reverse complement strand
GTACAGAGACGAAACTTCCAACACACATTTAGCCAGTAGGGGAAAAAGCCAAAACATAATTAAGGAAGAGATGGCTGCTGAGAAAAATTGGGGGGCGACGCAAAACGATATTGCTAACCAATTTATATATGCGGCCTGGAAACATTATTTAACAAAACCAAACGACGCTTTTGTATTATTCAGTCCAGTTAAATATTGGAAATCTCTTGGTCTTGGCGAGAGAAAATTTATTGATGGTTTTTGGTTTAATCGGGCTCATTTTCATGCTGGGGCATCGGCTATCAGTTGTATTTTGTGGCTAAATAAACCAGACAAAAAAGAAGAGCTAACACTTAAAGCTTTTGATATTGATACAAAAGATGTATCAGAGCAAGAAGACGACGAGATTATTTATCTAAAAGACATTAAAATTAAAAAAGTTCATGAATCGCTTAAGCCTTTCTTTGACAGGCGCAAGTTTGATGAGGATGTCAGCGGCTCAATCGTTGTTGCGTTGTCGGGACTTGAATCAATAAAAAAAATTTCAAAAAAGCCAATTTATAACAAGAATATAGTTGGTCATATTAGGATCACGAGTTACAATCTTGATCCGATCAGCATGTCGTTAACAAGAGTGATCACTCACAATGGACTCACAAAAGCCATTGGCTTTTATCTTCGCTCAGACAATTTTATTGAGAAGCTTCCCTTATTTGCCGCTAAACTATACCCGCAGAAAAATTGGTATGAGCGCGATGTGTATTTCACCACTGCCGATGGTGGCGATCGTTATCTCAAAGACAAGGATTTTCTAAAAACCTGTTTTCTATTTGCTTGCCTTAGTCAGCGCAATCATTGCCGAAGTTTTGACGGCAGTGACGGCCGGTTTTACAAAAACGAACTTTGTTTTGACAAAGGAACTCTGTCAAGTAATAAATTGACGGCATATAAACTTTCTAAAGAGGAGAATGACTTGTTGGATGCTTTTTACGATGTGCTAAAAAAAGCAAAAACTACAAAAAATTACAATAAAAAATATACCTATGGCACGTATCAAATAGACGAAGAACTTAATACCCGCTACCAAAACGAAAACGACGAGTGGATTTATCATTATCCGGAGTTAAACACGGCAATCAACGGCTTAAAAACAAAATTGGCAAAATACTATGAGGCAGTTATCCAACCAAAACTGTTTCAATATGAGTTATTAAAATAATAGGATGAAGAAATTGAGATTGTGGAGGGAAAATAATAAGTATGGACTTACAGAAACAATATAATAATTCCCAAGATTTAAAAAGAGATTATTACTTATTTAGCCCCAGCTTGTATGGTAGAATTTTTGTTCTTGTTGATTTCAGCAATGTAAGGCATTGGGCGAAGTCCTTTTGGCCCAAAGAGAACAAGGATAGAATAAAAAAAGAGATTGATATTAAAAAATTGGCAGGCGTTATAAATTGGATAAATCCGCAAGAAAAACGTTTTTATTACGGTTATTGGAAGAAAAATTCAGAATTATCAAAAGACCACGAGATTAATATAAAACATAGAAATTCTTGGTTTAGAATAGACAAGGCGGTTAAAAACGGATTTATTCCAAGGTCTAAAGAAATCAAAGAAATACCGGCCTTTGACGACTCGGGTAAATTTACGGGATATTCTCCAAAATGCAATTTTGATGTAGAAATAACTCTTGATGCCATAACGCAAATGCCTAAATATGACACGTTATTTCTTTGGACGGGGGATAGTGATTTTGATGAGCTTTTGAGGTATTTAAAATCTAAAGGTAAAAAAATAGTTACGATTTGCTCCCGTGATTTTGCCAGCAATGAATTGGAAAATAATTCCACCCTTTTTATTCCCGCAGATCCGCTAAAAAATTTTTTGGAATTTATTCCCTATAAAACAGACACTCCCGGCTTGCGCCGGGAGGTATAAATACGATCCTAATATCCCATAGGTAGGGGTAACCTTTCGATTACATTTTTATATTACCATATTTTAGGCAGCGTACAAGTTTCTGTGGATAACTCAAAGATGACAAAAAATAATTACATTATAGGGGTGGACGAAGTTGGGCGGGCCGCTTCAAAGAAGCGAGCCTCGCCCCGCAACTATATTATAGGCATTGATGAGGTGGGGCGGGGTCCGTTGGCGGGCAGAGTTTTTGTCGGCGCCGTTTTGTTGTCTATTTCTCAAAATAATTCTTTGAAAAAAAGTATGCAGCCGCATACTCCCTCAAAATCCCGCTACATTCTCCGCCCAAGGCGGACCAGCCTCGGGATGGTAAATTCTAAATTCCATATTCCATGCAGGCTAGCCGATTCTAAGAAACTTTCTGAAAAACAGAGAAACGAGTGGTTCTTATGGGTTATAAAAAATAAAATTCCCTTTGCAGTCTCGGCGGTCTCTCCTAAAATAATAGATAAAATAAACATTGCCCGTGCCTGTGATAAGGCTGCCAATAGTGCTGTTTGCAAATTGGTAAAAAAATATAAGATTAATCATATCCGGATAATCTCGGATGCGGGAATATCCGTAAAGCCAGACGCTAAAATCACATCATTTAAAAGTTTTCCGAAAGCCGACGAGATTGTTCCCGCGGTTTCAGTCGCTTCTATTATTGCCAAGGTAAAAAGGGACGCCGAAATGAAAAGAATGAAGTTCAAGTATCCGCAGTACGGATTTGATAGGCATAAAGGATATGGGACAAAAGACCATATAAAAGCGATAAAAAAATACGGCCCCAGCCCGATACATCGCCGGTCTTTTATTAGAAAATTCATATAGAATGTGGTTGGATTGACATTTGTTAAAAAACACTATAATCTTAAATAGATAAATTCTAAGCACCAAGCTCTAAATTCTAAACAAATTTTAAATTCCAATTTTCAAATAAGTTTAGGATTTCGGATTTAGTATTTAGGATTTAAAAAATTAATAAATTAATTTTTGATTTATGGGTGGAGTACCTACAAAACATCATACTCGGTCAAAGACGGGAAACAGGCGCTCTCATATGGCCTTAAAGCCCCAGAATCTGGCTGTTTGCCCGGAATGCAAACACCCCATGATTTCTCAC
>JAKAHN010000125.1 GCA_021814895.1 bacterium | reverse complement strand
CGCGACGAACAATGTCAGCGCTGCCACTTTAATCACCACCAGCGCGGCGTTGACCGAGGCGCTTTCACGCGTGCCAATTACCAGCAGCCAGGTCACCAGACCGGCAATCAACATCGCCGGCAAGTTTTGTTTTCGGTATTTCCTCTTGAAGCTTGAGGGAGGTCAGACCTCTCTCTGAATCTGAGGTCTGACCTCTTAAGACTCCTTCTGAAATTACCCGATTGATACCGACATCGACAACTGTTTGCCCGGCGCCGGCCGTAAAAAATTCCCGGGTTAGAAATTTCGGCTTGCCGATTGCCACGATGACAATATCGCTTCTCTTTGTAATTTTTATTTCCTCCGCCCTCGGAGTCTGACTATGGCAAACAGTTGGCGCTCCGCCCTCAAAAATTACCGCTTCTTTAATCGGCCCGCCGGCGAGAATTGACCGACCGAGCACCGCCACCTTTTTGCCTTTAATCTGAACTTTATAGAAATTTAGAAGCTCAATCACCCCCCGCGCCGTTGCCGGCAAAACAGCGGACATGTCCCCGCCCAATCTTTTATTCTTAACCTTTTCGGTCAAACCATCAACGTCTTTATCCGGAAGAATGGCATTGATAATTTTTTGTTTTGATAAATTTTCCGGAACAGGAAGTTGAACAATGATGCCGCTTACGTCTTCATCTTCGTTTAGGAGTTCAATTTTTTCAATAATATCCCGTTCGTTTACTGACTCCAAAAATTTTATATGCAACACTTCAACTCCGACCTCTGTGCCGAATTTTATTTTTTGTTTTATGTAAGCTCCCGACTCCTCTTTCTCGCCAACCTGAATAATCGCCAATTTAAGCGGGATTTTCAATGAAAAAATTTTTTCTTTCAAGCGCTTCGCTATCTCAACCCGCGCCGCTTTGCCATCTAAAATTATAGCCATTTATTAACTATGACACATTTCTTGTCTCAAATCTAATCCGGAGAAATGGTACGGCACGAGCAAAAACCTCCCACACCGCGAATAAGGCGCTGGTGAAAAACAAATCGCCGATAATTTGATTTTGAAAAAACGGCAAACCGGCAGTATAAGACATCATCAAACCGAAAAAAGTGTGCGGGTACATTGCTCCAAAAGCCCAAACCGCCCCATTTGTAACTAAAAAGAAAACTAAAGCGGACAAAGCGCTCCCGCCTAAAATCATGCCGACCTTACCGGTCTTACGAACCAAAAAACCGGCAACACCAGAGAGGGCGAATGAAAAATAAACGGCAAGCATAATTGGCGTTGAATAGAAACCGATAAAGATATCGGCGATAAACATCGCTAAAATCGGCAACCCGACTCCCCACTTGAAGCCAAGCCTGGAACCGGAAAGAATCGCTATGCCGGCAATCGGCGTCATATTCCAAAGATGAGGAACTAAACGGCCAATAATACCAACGGCCACTAAGACGAGAGCGATAATAAGTTTATTTTTAAAACACATAGATTGATATCATAACTTAAAAAAAACTAAGTGCCAAACATTTTAAATTTCAAGCTCTAAAAAACAATTTACAAAAAAATTCAAGCGCCAAATTAGAAATGCTGAAACTAGATATTTATCAACCTTTACTTTATTTTGGCTGTTTTTTGTAATTTGTAATTTTTTGTAAATTGTTTTTTGTGATTTGGAGTTTTACCCATTGTCAGTATTTTGGAAACTTGCCATGAACCCTGTCTTATTATATCAACATTCACCCCCGACAATTTTACCAGCGTCGATGGTTTTTTTGATACCTTACCGCTTATGTAAACGCCGACTTTCTTGCCAAAATAACTTTTTGCTTCCTTGATATTTTTCGCCGGCGGCTTTCCTTCCGGATTGGCAGACGGAGCGATAATCGGGCCTGTTTTCTTGATAAATTCGATAAGCTTCGGATTTTTTGGGATCCTTACAGCCAGAGTTTTGCCTCCTCTGTGTAAATAAGCAAATGATTTCTGATTGCACGGCAATATGACACTGACCGGATTTGGCCAAATTTTTGAAAGAATTCTTTTTGTGCCGGCATCAGCATTAATGCCCAAACCGGCGAGCTCTTTAATTGAAGAACACAACACAATGCAAGATTTTTTCGGATTACGTCCGCGAATGCGATAAAGACGGGAAACAGCAACAGGATTGCTCGCTTTGGCCACTATTCCATATATCGTGTCAGTTGGCAAAATGACTATTCCCCCGTTTTTTACTTCAATCGCGCCCTTTTCCCAGAGATTGTTCATCGTCTTAAAAAAAATGTTATAATTCGTCTGTTAATCTTTAATCTTGTTACAAAAAATTAAAATAATCAATACTTTAATATGGAAAAACAAAAACAATCGTTTGTAAAAAGGCTGTTTACTGGCAAAAAAAAATATTTCGCTGTTGGTATTTTAATAATTATCGCAATCGTTATCCTTGTGTCTATAAAAGGAAATAGCGGAAAAACCCTTAACACCGTGGCCGTAACTCGCGGAAATGTAATTCAGGAAGTGCTGGTCACAGGAACAGTAAAACCTTTTAATTCCGTCGATTTGGCATTTGAAAAAAGCGGAAAGGTGGCCTACATAACAAAAAATGTCGGCGATTTCGTTTCTGCAGGAGATACAATCGCTTCTTTAGACAACGGCGCTGAACAGGCAACGCTTGATAGCGCTAACGCTGATTTAAAATCAGCCGAAGCCCGTTATCAGGAACTGGCGCGGGGCAGTCGGCCGGAAGATATCGCCGTTTCGCAAGCCTCCCTTGACCAAGCAAAACAAACTTTAGTCAATGACTATAGCGGAGTAACCGATACGTTAAACGATGCCTACAATAAAAGTGACAACGCGGTAAATAGACAAACTGACCAAATTTTCTCTAACGACCAAAGCGCAAATCCGGATTTAACTTTTACAATAAACAATCAGCAAATAAAAAACGATGCCATATCGGCAAGAATCTCAATAAACGAAACTTTAAAATCATTCAAGACTTTAACCGATTCCCTACTGACTGAAAACGGCGCGACGAGCGGCGGCGACTCTGCGTTAAATGAAGCTAAATCTGATTTGATTAAAATTCAAAACTTTTTGATAAAAGTTAACTCTACCCTTGAAGCTTCGACAAATCTGTCAGACGC
>JAKAHN010000124.1 GCA_021814895.1 bacterium | reverse complement strand
TTTACACTTTTACAACTACGAGCGAATCCATTTAGGAAAATATCTAAACGGAATGATACCTGTCGAAAAGTTCAATTATTATTTATCCACAGTGTCACCCTTGAAGGTTAACTGAACATATATTCTGGTCAATATAATCATAGTGACAAAAGAAAAACGTAAATTGCGCAAAAAAGCAAAAACTATATCCCTTTTATTTGCAAATATTATACATCACCAATCCTCATATAGGTTGTGGCTAAAACTAAAAGAGAGAAAGCTATTAGAAAAAAATCCAGAATGATTCCTATAGCTATAAAGACGGATCGTCTTTCTCGACTACTTTTAAAACCGTACCAAACAGAAACTGATGAGGCTATAATCGCTGCGATCACGATCAATCTCACTATATCTCTATTACTGACAATGCCCGCCTGAGTAAAATAAATCAATAGCACTGATAACCAGAACAGCACGGATGAAATAATTGAATTATTTTTCATTTATTTGACTTAACTTATAAACTTCCAAACTTAAAAACTTCATAATTATTTTTTATACCTCTCTAAGATCTCCGCTTCCACACTTTGCCTGTCTCGACCATATTTTAAATACGAAAGTTGTTTTAATTTTTCTATATTGCCGACAATTCCTTGGGGCGGAGGTAGCGTTTCCATATTAAACGGACGAATCGGCTTGCCTTCAGCCAATAGACGTATATAAGCGTTTCTATTGTTTAAATTGACAATATCGCGAGCGGTGAAAATAGGCGTAAATTGTTTTTCCAAAAATTCTGCGTCTTCCGGACCAACCCGAAACGAACAAATGGTGCCGACATTGCCAAAAACCGCTCCTTTTATTTTATCGGTTAGCTGTCCGATAAATTGGTGAGCTATATTAAGCCCAAGTTTGTATTTACGGGCCTCGGAAAGAATAACCGAAATTGAATCGGTCGTAACATTTTGGAACTCATCAATATAAAGATAAAACGGAGCGAGCGGACTGCCGATAGAATCAACGCGAGATAGGGCGGCCATCAAAATTTTGCCGACCAAAACCAAACCTAGCAAATGAGAGTTGAGGTCTCCAAGCCTGCCTTTTGCCAAATTGACCAAAAGAATTTTTTTAGTATCCATTACTTCGCGAAAATTGAAAGAAGATTTTTCTTGAGCGATAATCGGCCGCATAATGTCATTGGCTAAAAAGTTATCAAACTTTGAAGTGACGTAGGGCACGACATTTTGGAGAGCCGCTTCCCCGCCGGCTTTCTCGGCCACTTCGCGCCAAAACTGAATGACAATCGGATTGACGCATTTTGAAAGTTTATGATCACGGTAAGCTTTGTTCGCCAAAACCCTTGAAACATCAAGCAGTGTGGAACCGGAATCCGGGTCTTCAAGCGCCAACAAAACCGAATTTCTGAAATATTGTTCAAAAATCGGCCCGCCGGCCTGTTTCAAATCAAATAACTTGTCAAAAATAGAAAGCATCTCGTTCACGACGAAAATTTTTTGCTCCGGATAGCGTCTGTCAAACTCCAACATATTCAGAGCCGTGGGCCGTTCAGTATATGACGGGTCAAAATAGATAACATCTTCGTAGCGCTCCGGCGGAATGTTGGCCAAAATATCTTGAATATCGCTACCGTGCGGGTCAATCATACAAACACCAGCGCCCTCTTTGATGTCCTGAACAATCATATTTTTGAGCAAAGTGGTTTTGCCGGTACCAGTCTGACCGATAGTATAGAAATGTCTCATCCTGTCCTCGGCGGTTATAAACACCTTTGAAACAACGCCACGCGCCCTATTGACCCCGACAAGGGTGCCAGAAAGAGGCAAACCTACCGGCGCCGGAGATTCGCCCGCATCAGCCTTTTTAAGCTTAGGCGCCGAAGCGCGAAGGTGCGAGGTTGGGAAATGCATCATTGTGGTTAATTCTTTCAAATTGAGAGGCATGGACTCGCGCGCTGAATACATTCTCCAGGAAAATTCGTGGATAAGTTCGCGCAATCGCCCGCCTTTTGCGTTTTCAAACGAAAGCTTGTTATAACCGGCATTTTCAAATTGAGCGAAAGACGATTTTATGTCATCAAGAATTTCATTGGCAGATTGAATATCGGCGCCGGAAGCGATAATCCTGATATCAACCAAAGCAATCGGACTGCTGATTTTTAATTTAACATTATCAATGGCAGCCTGATTTATTTTCAAAGGTTTCTCCGGCTCCTCCTCATCTTTTTTAGTATGTTTTGACGGCGGACTGATTAAATCTGAAATGCCTTTGATAATTTTGTGGCTAAATTTAAAAGGAACATCTATCGCTTCCATAGTCGGCATGCCGTTTTCCAAGTGTCTTAAATATTTTTTCCATTTATCCAGATATTCGCTTCCAGCCGGCCGAATGACGAACTGCACTGATGCCCCTTCGCCATCGCGGTCAATCTTTGAAAAACTGTTCATTAAAACGGAAAGCGGGTCGGTATCAAAAGTGTCGTAAAGTTTAAACGGAAAAATCGGATTTCGCGGATGAACGGCCGAAGCGCCGACCGACACTCCGTCAGGATTAAAAATATTGTAATCGTTTTTTTCTTCTCTGATTTTGACGCCGGCAAAAAGCGAATGAATTTGTTTTTCAAACAACCCGCATTTGTTATCGGGAATACTGGCGTAAAAAACAAATTCATCGCTTCCGTTGGCGTTGGCGATTTCTAAAGTAAAATAATCGTCTCCTTTGGCGCCGGAAATAATGCCCGCGTAAAATTGCTCCATACCGGAAATAAACTTTTTCAATTCTTGATTAGCTTCTTCCTTAGGCACTTCAGGTAAAGTTATTTCATACAAAGTCATATGGGTTGGTTTCCAAAGCTCGTTCCCTTCTTTAAAAGAGGGCACTTCATAACCGGCTTTCAGATATTGAACAATAAAACGATGAAAATCATCTTCAATATGAGGGTTGTTCATATGCTCAACGACAGAAAGAGTATTACGTAGGCCTTTTTTATAAAGGACATCTATCAACTGTTCAATTTGACTGTCGTGAGATTCCGGTGCCAATTCAAGCACAATCGCTCCGGTTTCGTGCGGTTTTATTTCGGCAGTTGGATGAATAATTTCCGGCAATGGGGTGTTGCCATAATCTTTAA
>JAKAHN010000123.1 GCA_021814895.1 bacterium | reverse complement strand
AAGCACTGCAATCCTCTTTCTTAACCGATAACCAACATCTTCATTTTTGGCATCTCCAGCAGTGAAAAGGGCTTCCAAAATTACACCCATATCAGCTGACTCTCTTTGCCAACCAAAAGAACTTTTGTGATTATCATAGTCTTGTAATCCAAAATACAAATGACTGGCACTGAAAAGTCGCCAATCCTCAGCATCCCATTTTTGTATTCTATCTAATTGCCAAACACCATATTGAGATTGTGGCAATAAAGTCTTGAAAAAAGTCACAAACTCTTTTTTGCTAAAATTTTTCGATTGGTTCTGTAAATGAGAAAGGTGGAATAGTTTTTTGTTTAGCGTTGATCGTGTAATTCCGAAATCAGAACCATAAAAAACAGGATAAAGAAAAGTTGGAGAATAGAGATTTATCAAAAAATTTGTTTCGGCGTAGCTGTTTGTAAGCGCACTTTCTATGCCGTCTGGAATAAACAACCCCCACGAACAAATTTTGAATTTTTCTTCTGTAATCCCCCAAATGTCTGCGCTTTCCTCAACTAATTTATAATTTCTTAGAACATTATTATTTATTGGTGGGATTTTTATTTTTAATTCAGTAACAAATTCATCAAGGGTAAATTTTTTAAGGTTCCAGCATTCGTACCGATCAGCAATTTCAACGATGTTGGTTGCTTGTTCTATTTCTGGCCCTGTAAATGCTAAAAAAACTGCTTTACTCATATCGTTCTTATTTGTATGGCAATTTGTATTATTAATCCAAGCACCATAACAACAGTTAGTCCAACAATCCACCAAGTAAGTTTTATTATTTTTTCGGTTTGTTTTGACGATTGATCATTAAACGAACTGATTGTTTTTTCTAATGTTTTGACTGTCCGTCTTGTTAATTCGTCGGAAGCAAGAGGCACAACGCGAAAATCCAACTCATTGACTATATGCATCAATTCCTTGTCAGTGGCATCTTCTAATTTCGGTGAAAAATTACTCATTTGATTACGAGGCTATCTCAAAAATTTTCTTAACCAAGCCAGTGCGTGCGTAGAAAGCACGACTTATTGAACCGTGTCCCGGACCCTTTGTGCGTGCTTGTATCCACTTACCGTCGGCGCCAGTCAAGGCTTCAAATCCCTGAGTTATAAGTTTGTTTCTTATAAAATCATAATCGGCCTTTATTTCTTGTATTAATTCATCATCTTCGGCAAAATCCAAGCTCGCTACTTTCAAAAGTCTGCCACTCTCTGCGTTCTTGCCATCCCATTCAACGGCACAGAAAACAATCGCTTTGAGTTTAGCCCAGCAGTGACTTTCAAAAAATGAGTGGGCTTTTAATTCCTCAGGATTAATCATCGTTATAGCCATCGTTTCTTTTGGTACAAGCTCACCTTTGACGGTATGAAAAGCGACGGACTTCAACTCCCAAGATAAACCATTCGGTGCTTTTGAAATGTTTGTTTGAAGTCCGGCTAATCGTTCCAAAACAAGTCCTTTCCACCCCTTGTTTTGCTTACCAGTTTCATAGGTGGTAATGCCGTGTTCCAGCGCCAACTTTCTTAAGTCTTGGCCAAGGTGTTTTTTCAAATTTTTTATTGCGACCGTGCGCGTGATGATTTTCATAGTTATTTGATGAGCTTATTTTTCAAATTTTTGTCCAATTCCTCGAACCTTTTGATGGACAAGTCTAAGTATTTTTTATCCAAATCAATGCCAATAAAATTGCGTCCTAAAAGGTAAGAAGCAATGCCAGTAGTTGAACTTCCAGTAAACGGGTCGATTATCAAATCGCCTTTATTGGTGCTTGCAAGCACGATGCGCTTTAGCAGGTCCTCGGGCTTTTGCGTTGGGTGTTTGCCAAATTTTTTCTCAATCGGTTTCGGCGTACCCATTGACCAAACAGAACGCATTTGAAGCCCCGGCTTCTTTAATGCATCCTCAGGCCAAGTGCCATTTTTCATTAAATCATAATTAAAAATGTGCTTTGCTTTCTTGTCTTTTCTCGCCCAAATAATTGTCTCGTGACTAGCTGTAAAAAAACGACAACTTAAATTTGGCGAGGCATTCGGTTTGAACCAAGCGATATCGTTGAGAACGTGAAAGCCTGCGACTTGAAGCGCAAAACCACACTGGTAAATTGAATGATATGTTCCGCTAATCCAAAGAGTGCCCGATGGTTTCAAAACTCTCTTAACAGCCTGTATCCACTCAAGGTGAAATTCAAAGTCTTTTTTCAGCCCATTGCTTTTATCCCATTCGCCTTTGTTTACACTCACACGTTTGCCGGCGTGAACGGTGAATCCGCCGTTTGAAAGTAGGTAGGGTGGATCAGCGAAAACCATATCAACAGAATTCTCCGGAAGCTCGGCGAGAATATCCAAACAACTGGCGTTGTATAACTTAAATTTTGGTTTTTCGTAATATGGTTTTTGCATAAAATTATTTTTTCTCTTGTTGATTGCTTGTATCTTCTAAAAATGCCTTCAAGTCACTTTCCTTAATCCGCCACACTCCGATTTTTGACGCCTTTAACTTTCCGGTCTCAATGTAGCGAGTTACGGATCGCGTGCTTACCCTTAAAATTTTAGCTATTTTTTCCAAAAATACTTTTTTACATCTAAATCTTATCTTTTTCTAAATACATATACAAGTCTAAAAATAGATTATTTCAATTGACTCCGGGAGCTGGACCATGGGTACATTTTTCGACCTCGACTTTTACCTCGCCGGCGCTTAGTAAAGTCTGGTCACGGACTCGTTTGTTCTTTCTGCAGAAAGAACAGAACTCCGTCCTTCGAATCCAGACGCTTCGCAAGCAGTTGCGAAGCTCTCCGCGGAGCTGGACCGCGAGTACGCTTTTCTCCTTCGCCTTGAATTTTTTCGTCAAAAAATTTAGGCTAGGCACCGCCTCACAACCTCGCCTACTAACTTGGTATTGTTCCGGCGTTCGAATCCAGCGCACAAATGAAGCAGTTCATTTGCTTCCCGGAGCCGAAAAAAGTAAAACCGCCCTTTCGGACGGCTAAACTTTTTTGGCTCCGGGAGCTGGATTCGAACCAGCAACCAATCGCTTAACAGGCGATTGCTCTACCGTTGAGCTATCCCGGAATATTAAATTCACAAAAACAACTGAACAATCCGTGATAGCTTAATCGCGCA